>JAGWBG010000055.1 GCA_021296015.1 Dehalococcoidia bacterium
CTGCCACCAGGTAGTGCAGGTCTTCTTCGACCGAGGTCAGAGTGCCGAACCGGTCGCGAAGCTCTTCCCTGATATCCTCTATCTCCTGGCGGTGCTGGACTTTGGTTAGTCTCTGGTAGATGGCCAGGCGTGTGGGCAAGTGGGGGACGTAGCTCTCGGGTATGTGGGCGGATAGAGACAGGTTCACCTTGGCCGGGCTTTGGGGCTGGTCTTCGTCTGGAGTGGAACCCCCTTGGCCGGCCCTTATCTCTGCTACAGCCTCATTGAGTATCTGGGAGTAAAGCTCGAACCCCACAGCGTGGTCGTGGCCGCTTTGCTCAGGCCCCAGGATATTCCCTGCCCCCCGTATCTCCAGGTCCCGCATGGCAATCCGGAACCCTGCACCCAGTTCAGCCGCCTCCAGGATAGCTTTCAGGCGCTTTCCTGCGGCCTCGGTTATACGCCTGCCTCGTGGCACCAGCAGGTAAGTGTAAGCCCGGTGGCTGCCACGTCCAACCCTGCCTCTGAGTTGGTAAAGTTGGGAGAGACCGAACCGGTCTGCCCGGTCTATGATGAGGGTGTTGGCATTGGGAATGTCCAGGCCGGACTCTATGATGGTAGTGCATACGAGCACGTCTATATCGCCCTGGGTAAAAGCTACCATGACCTCTTCAAGCTCCTCCTCGGACATCCTTCCGTGGCCTATGGCTATCCTCGCTTGGGGAACAAGCTGGCCCAGGTCGTAGGCTACCCGGCGGATGGTCTGGACACGGTTGTGAAGGAAGAAGGTCTGTCCTCCACGCTCAAGCTCCCTCAGAATAGCCTCCTTTATAACGTCGTCGCTGTGCTCGGACACGTAGGTCTTCACCGGCATCCGCTCTTCAGGAGGGGTCTCCATTGTGCTCATGTCCCTGATTCCCGATAGGCCCATGTACAGGGTGCGCGGTATGGGTGTGGCACTGAGGGTTAGTATGTCCACCTCCCTCCGCATACGTTTGAGCCGCTCCTTGTGGGCGACTCCGAACCGCTGCTCTTCGTCCACCACCACGAGGCCAAGGTTATTGAACCTTACGTCCTTCTGAAGCAGCCTGTGGGTTCCTATGACTATATCAATCGTGCCCAGCTTCAGACCCTCGATAACATCCTGTTGCTCCTTGCGAGTACGGAATCGGCTAAGCACCTCCACCCGCATTGGAAAGGGGCTTAACCTCTCACTGAAGGTGGAATAGTGCTGTTGGGCCAACACCGTAGTGGGGACCAGCAGTCCCACTTGCATCCCGTCGTTGACAGTCTTGAAGGCGGCCCTCAACGCTACCTCCGTCTTGCCGTAGCCAACGTCGCCACAGACCAGGCGGTCCATGGGTTTAGCCTCCTCCATTTCCTGCTTCACTTCCTCGATGGTCCGTTCCTGGTCGGGGGTCTCCTCATAGGGGAAGGAGTCCTCCAATTCCCGCTGCCAGGGAGAGTCAGGGGCGAAGGCGTGACCCTCGGCCGCCTGCCGCGAGGCATAGGTATCCAGTAGCTCCTGGGCAAGCTCGCGGGCAGCGTGTTTTGCCCGCTCCTTGACCCTGCCCCACTCTGCCGTACCCAGCCGCGTGAGGTTGGGCGGCTGATCGTTGGGCGCCTGATACGGGGAAACTCTGTCCAGATGCTCCGTTGGCACGTATAGCTTGTCCCTCTCGGCGTACTCAAGGACCAGGTACTCTTTCCCTTCTCCTCCCGACTCCATCCGCTCCGTCCCGGCGAAGCGGGCAACGCCGTGGTCCACGTGGACCACGTATCCCCCCGGGGTTAGCTCGGACAGAAAAGCCTCCCGTTTGACCGGAGTCCGCCGCCGGGGCCTCCGCTCCTTGGATGCACCGAAAATCTCCGAGTCGGAGAGAAGAACCAGTCCGCTGCCTGCCAGGGGCAGTGACCAGCCCTCACGCAGGGAGCCTGCCAACATGCTGAGGCTGCCGGGGTCGGGTGGGAAGTCCAGGCCGGATAGTATCGCCGCACCAATCCCGGCCTCTTGGGCAAAAACTTCAGAGAGACGTTGGGCATGGCGGCTCACGACCACGACTCTTCGGCCCTCGCCCAGCATTTGTCGAACATCGTCGGCAAGCTGACTTTGCCTGCCATAATATGAGGGGGCAGGTTGAAAGTCGAGGCCGTCACCTCCGGACTCCCAACCTTCTATCAGGAGCCGCGGCCTAGGCTCCAACGAGGAACTGAACTCATCCCACGATAGCTGGGGCGACGGGAAATTGGTGGGCAGGTCGCCCCTCTCCTCCCTTGCGGTCCGTAGCTGGTCGGTCCGGTACGCTATTTTCATAGCCTCCGACTCTATTTCACCATCTCTGACAAAGACCAGAAGCCCATTGGCGGGAAGGTGGTCCGTAAGTCGTCCACAATTGAGAAGCCCGTTGTAAAGGGATAGCTCCTCGGCACCCTGGCCCGAGTAGATGGACGTAATATCTTCCTCGAACCGCTCCCTGGCGGCGGGTGTGCAACGGGATGAGTCCATCCTGGAGATTAGCTGGGAGACCCTGTCCATGTCCGTCAGAGATGGGAGAGTTTCGCTCGCGGGGAACACGGTTATACTCTCCACAGTGTGCACGGACCTCTGTGACCCGGGGTCGAAGAGACGTATGCTGTCAATCTCATCTCCCCAAAGCTCTATCCTCGCCGGAAGGGGTGAAGAGGGGGGATATATGTCTACTATTCCGCCTCTCTGGCTGAAGGAACCTGGAATCTCAACGCCCATCTCCCTCTGGTAGCCCAGGGATACCCATTGAGGGAGCAAGTCACCTAGATGCACCCTATCACCTACTCTCAGGGTGTGCCAGGTGTCCTCCAAGGTTTCCGGCGGGAGGGTCTTGGTCAGTGCGCCAAGAGTAGACGCCACCACCAGAGGCGCATGGTTGCTCTCGGAGTTTCCCCGTGTAGCTACATCCCTCGTAGATGCGCCGGGGCGTGACGACTGGTGAAGAGCGGCAAGGGCCAGCATCCTCTGGTTATTGGTGGCGGCATCGGCAACCAAGCGCTCGAAGGGCAAGATTTCTGGTTCAGGAAAGAGGTATGCGGGGCTTTCCTCCCCCAGGTAGGCGATGAGCTGGTCGTGGAGGCGGCGTGCGTCCTCGGGCCGGGGTACAATGACGAGCAAGGGGATACCAAGATGGCACCACAGGGCAGCCATCAGGTATGGTCCGGCTGCTTCCGGGGCCGCCATCCGGTGGACCATCCGGCCTGAGCCGATGTCTCCCAGCAGGCGCTGGTAGGCGGGATGGTCGTCAAGTATCTCAAAGAGACCCTTCAGACTCATAAGATTGGTACAGTCACGGTATACCCCAGAGCTTCCTCGTCCTTGACGGGAGAGGATTGAGGTGAGGGTGAAGGCATCGGAGCCATTGCCCCCTCACCCTAGCCCTCTCCCACACTGGGGAAGGGGACTTCTGGGACAGGCTGGCCGTCATTTCAAAGGTTTTGACCTATCCGGGCTTCCTCCGCCGATGGCCGGCACAAAATGCACCTCGCTACCCTCGCCGACCTTTTCCAGCAGCCCCATGCGAGCTATCTCGCCATCTATGGCCACGGAAACGTTGGGCCGGATTTGTCCGTCCTCCACCAGTCGCACCTTGATTCCGGGGTATAGCTCCTCCAGCCCGTCAATTATCTGGCGCACGTTCCTCGCCTCGATGTCGGTCTGCTTCACGCCCCCGGTCAGGGGTTGGAGCATGGTGGGTATGAACACGGTTGGCATGTCTTAGCTCTTCTCTCGCTCGTCTTTCTCCCAGAGGGCTTCCAGGACTTTACCCGGAGACATTGGGGTACTCAGCAGTCGAACGCCTATGGCCCGGTAGATGGCATTGGAGATTGCGGGCAACGGGGGCACTATGGGCACCTCTCCCGTCCCCCGTACTCCGTAGGGGTGTCCGGGGTTCGCCACCTCGACGATTACCGTATCCATCATGGGAAGGTCGAGAGTGGTAGGCATCCGGTAGTCCAGGAAGCTGGAGTTGACCATCTCTGCATTATCGTTGAAGAAGTACTCCTCGTTCAGCGCCCACCCGATGCCCTGGACTGCGCCTCCCTGCATCTGACCCTCAACGTAACTGGGATGGACAGCTTTACCTGCGTCCTGCACGACGGTATATCTCAAAATGGTGACCTTCCCGGTGTCGGGGTCCACCTCTACGTCCACTATGCCGGTGGCGAAGGCCCCGCCTACTCCCCTAGGGTTCACGGTGGCGGTGGCAGTGATGAGGCCGCCGGTCCCGGGCAGCCGGGCAGCCAACTCTTTGAAGGTAAAGCGCAGCTCAGGGTCCGACTTGTGGGATATTACCCCCTCGGCATACTCCACGTCATCCAAAGATGCCTCCCATATTGTGGCAGCCCGCTCCCTCATCTTCTGCGTGACTTCCTGGGCAGCCTCGTAGGCGGCATAGCCGGTGGCAAAGGCGGTCCGGCTGCCCCCGGTAACGGCGGTGTAGCCGATGGAATCGGTGTCCGCCACAGAGGGGTGAACGTCTTCGGCGGCGATGCCCAGTACCTCCGCCGCCTGCATGGCCACTGCGGCCCGCGTCCCGCCGATGTCCGTGGACCCCTCCACCAAGGTCACGGTTCCGTCGGGGTTAACGCTGATGTTGCAGCTGGACTGGAGGCCAATACCTCCCCAGAAACCGGTGCCAATGCCTCTGCCCCGGTACGGGCCTCCCAGGGGAGCCGAGTAATGGGGGTGGCCCTTGGTTGCCTCCAAGACCTCGACAAGGCCGATGCGGGGATAGGTTGGCCCGTCCATCCGGCGGGTGCCCTCCTTGGATGCGTTGCGCAACCGGAACTCTACGGGGTCCATCCCGATTTTCTCGCATATCTCGTCTATCACGGTCTCCGTGGCAAAGGCGGCGTTGGGTGAGCCGGGTGCCCTGTAAGCGGATGTCTTGGGCTTGTTTACCACAACGTCGTACCCGTCTATCCGTCCGTTTTCAAGATTGTAAGGGGCAAACACGCACATAGTCCCTTGGGGTATGGGCGCTCCGGGGTACGCACCGGCTTCGTAGGCCATGTAGGCCTGGGCAGCCGTTATACGCCCGTCCTTGGTAGCTCCCATCTTGAGCCTGACGTAGGAGCCGCAGGTCGGCCCTGTGCCCTCGAATACTTCGGCTCGGCTCATTATCAGCTTGACCGGGCGGCCCGTCTTGCGGGACAGCAGGGCAGCTACAGGCTCCACGTAGATGGTGATTTTCCCGCCAAACCCGCCTCCAATCTCCATAGGCACAACCTTGATGTCCGAGACTGGGATGCGAAGTATCTCCGATGCCACGGACCTCACAACGAAGGCCCCCTGGGTGCTGCACCAGATGGTCAACTTACCGTCGGCGTTCCACAGGGCCGTGGCGTTTGTCGGCTCTATGTAACCCTGGTGTACGGTAGCCATGTTGTACTCCCGCTCCACGATGACGTCGGCCTCCTGGAACCCCTTCTCCACGTCGCCGACCACGTACTGGATGTGGTTGGCAACGTTGCTGGGCACCTCCGCCTTCTCTCCCAGGAAGGTGGTGAACAGGTCATCATGGAGCAAAGGAGCGTCATCCTTCATGCCGTCGGGGGCGTTGGTCACAGCAGGCAATACCTCGTACTCCACCTCTATCAACGAGAGGGCTTCCTCGGCCACGTGGGGGCTAACTGCGGCTACGCCGGCCACCGCATGGCCCTTGTATAGGACCTTGTCGTAGGCCAGCACGTTGTTGCTCAGGTACTTCAGGTTTGCGGCGCCCTCCCCCAGGTCCGCCAGCTTGTCCGGGGCATAGGGGAGGTCCTTGGCAGTCACCACGGCCCTTACTCCCGGATGGGCCAGGGCCTTGCTGATGTCTATGGACTTGATGCGGGCGTGGGCGTGGGGGCTTCGCAACACCTTGCCGTGCAGAAGCCCTGCCGTCTGGAAATCCCCCCCGTAGACGGCCCTTCCCGTGACCTTGTCGGTGCCGTCGTGGCGAATGGGTCTCGTGCCTACCACGTTGTATTCTTGAGTTGATAGCACCACGTTAGAAGAAGAGTCCACTGGCCTTACCTCCGTTTCTCTGGTTCTGTGTCATTACATCGCATTAAAGGCAACAGTAGGTATCGGTAATTTCCCACACGGAAATTATAACACCGGATGGGAAAGATTAGAACGGGGCCACTCATCCTCGGCGGGGTCGTTTCGGTGCTTGTGACCGTAATTCCCGGGAAAGCGATGATTGGCAAGATGGACCGCCCCAACAGCGAGGACAGCCATCCGAACGTATCTTGGGGGTTGCGGATGACTATCATTCTTAGGCTTAGGAGCAACTCCTGCATCTGGGTTAGTGCGCCTTCGTAGTACCGCTTGACAATACCGCGAACCTAAATTCACCGTCTAAAGTGCATGGAGAACCCTGCTTGAATCTGGTCAAGGCGGCTGGAGCTGCTCTGCTTCTAGGGCGTAAAAGGGTGTGTACTAATTTCAGATTACTTGTAATAAAATAGCTTCCATATTGATGTTAGCCTGGAAGGACGGGTTAACCATGGCAACGGCAGACCAGCCTATCACTAAAGCAGACCTCCAGGCAGAGTTGAGATATTATGCTACCGAGGAGGACACTGCTCGGCTGGAAGGCAAGATAGATATTGTTGCCAACGTGCTAATGATACGGCTCGGTGGACTGTTTATTGTCGTAGCCTCCGTGCTGTTTGCGGCGCTTAGATACTTTGGAATAACGAAAATATACCTAGCGTGGGAGAGATGCGCCTTTTCAAAGCCTGTCTCCTGCGCAGGGCGGAAGGCCCTCTAGGAGCGCGGGCTCAGGCTCTCCAATGCTCCCTTTGCAAGCTCAGTCAGAGACCCACAAGCAACCTGGCGCTTTGTCAAGCCGGTCAGTGTCTCCAGGTCCTCCGGGTTCAATGAGTCCTCGTCGGCCTCCGCCGCACTTTCAATCCTGGACAACACCTCGCTCCACAGGCGGTTGTTGTCATTTCCATCGCCACCGGGTAGTGGGAGCGCGTAGGCGTTGCTGGCCGATGACTCCGGGTATAGCACCAGGGTTGGGGTAGCTCCGGGAGGCAGTCCGAACTCGGCCAGTAGCTTTCTCGCAGTGCTGGAGATGCCGTGTTGTCCGAAGATTACCAGGTGCCGGAACGCGGCCCCGTGAGCCTCGAAGCTGAAGCGGTAGTCGCGAAAGACGGCATGGGCAACCGCGTCATCGGCAGACACCAGGAATATGGCGTGTGCGTGGAACCGGCCAGTTTCCTCGGCACACAAGTCCCCGCACCACCGCTCCAGTTTATCGAGGTCGTGACTGTCGGCTCGACTGGTAGTCATCCCAATGGGCGCGCTGACCCTCGCCCTACTTCTCCTCGTTCTCCCACAGCGCCTTCAGGATGTTGCCCGGTGACATGGGCAGTACGTTCATACGGACACCGGTGGCGTCGTAGATGGCATTGGCTATGGCGGCCATGGGAGGCACTATCGGTATCTCCCCTGCTCCCCGCACCCCGTAGGGGTGGCCGGGATTTGCCACCTCCACAATCACCGTGTCTATCATCGGCAGGTCAAGGCTGGTGGGCATTCTGTAGTCCAGGAAGCTGGAGTTTGCCATCTCGCCCTTATCGTTGAAGAAGTACTCCTCATTCAGCGCCCATCCGATACCCTGGGACACGCCACCCTGCATCTGTCCTTCCACGTAGCTGGGATGGATGGCCTTCCCCGCGTCCTGTAGCGCAGTGTAGCGCAGGATGTCCACCTTACCCGTCTCCGGGTCCACCTCTACGTCAACTATGTGAAGCGCAAAGGCCCCCCCAACGCCCCCCGGCGACACGTTGGCCCGACCCACTATGGGGCCTCCGGTGGCGTTCAGCCTGCTCGCCATCTCCTTGAAGG
>JAGWBG010000056.1 GCA_021296015.1 Dehalococcoidia bacterium
CATACGTGGCTACCAACTCGTCGTTGTTGCGACGCACGTACTCGGCCCATGAGAAATCCGAGTCGCCGGTCTCGGGCATATTTATGGAGAGGTAGTACCGAAGAGGGTCCGGGGCATACCGTTCCAGATAGTCGGGCAGCCATACCGCCCAGTCGCGGCTTGTAGAGAACTGTCTGTTCTCCAGGCTCAGGAACTCATTGGCCGGTACGTCATAGGGCAGGTTGAGGCCCTCGTAGCCCATGAGGATAGCGGGCCAGATAATGGAGTGGTAAGGGATATTATCCTTTCCGATGAAGTAATACGTCCTAGCCTCCGGGTCCTTCCAGAAATCTTCCCACCGGTCAGGCTGGCCCTGTTGCAAGGCCCATTCCTTTGATGCTGAGAGATAGCCCATGACCGCCTCAAACCAGACGTATATTCGCTTGCTCTTGTAGTCTTCCAGAGGCAGAGGCACTCCCCAGGATATGTCCCTGGATATGGCCCTGTCATGCAGGCCTTCCTTCAAATAGCTACGGGTAAAGTTCAGTACATTCGCCCTCCAGTGGCTCCGGGTCTCTATCCATTCAAGCTAGGGTTCCTGGAAGGCGTTAAGACGCATAAAGAAGTGCTCAGACTCTCTGAATTCTGGTGACGCACCGCAGATACGGCAGATGGGTCCGGTCAAGTCCTGGGGGTCCAGGGTCTTGCCACAGCCATCACACTGGTCGCCTCTTGCACCGGAATTCCCACAGTGGGGACAGGTGCCTTCAACGTACCTGTCAGGAAGGAATCGCTGACAGGCCGGACAATGGGGCAGGAGCATAGTGTCAGTGTAGATGTAGCCCTTGTTATACAGGGTCAGGAACATATCATGGGCTACCTGCCGGTGATTCGCCGTGCCGGTGTTAGTAAACAGGTCAAAGCTGATTCCCATTTGCTCCCAGGACCGGAGAAACTCGGGGTGATACCTGTCAATCACTCCCTGGGGCGTGATTCCCTCCTGCTCGGCACGAATGGTTACGGGCGTGCCATGCTGGTCACTCCCCGAAACCATCAACACGTCATTTCCCTTGAGGCGATGGTATCTGGCGAATATATCGGCAGGCAGATAACACCCTGCAAGATGGCCTAGATGCAATGGGCCGTTGGCGTAGGGCCAAGCTACGGCTACCAATATGCGCTGGGGCATAGACAAAATCACCTACGATATAGTTGGGTCACTGCCAGAGTCACGTATGGACTAACGGACATACCAATATCTTGGATAAGCATTATGTAAAGTCTAATCAGGCAGCCAGTCTAGTCAGGGTCGGGGGGCCATTTCGTCCCGCCTTGGGCGGGTCCTTCCCCGGGATTTCGGGCCAGACCTGCGACCACAACCTCTCGGAAGTTGCGGGATATGACCTTTCCCCACTCATGAGCGCGGTTGACCCGGAACATCCCGCGCTCATGGCGGAGCAAGTTCCTGGTACTCTCGCTCATCTCATTCACGTCTTTGCTGATGTCCGGAACCTCAGGGTGGGCTTTTTTAATCTCATCTTCCATCCCGTCTATGTCAGGGACAAGCTCCTGGGATGTCTCGATGAAAAGGCCGATATGTCTCATATCATCGGGAGTAAAGAAGGCAAACACAGGTACGGTATCCCTGCGGTTTTCCGGCAAGTAGACTTCGGCCAGGTCCCAGTTCTGGTCGCGCATGAAGACCCGCACGTCCAGCTTGCCTGTATCGTCGGCCAGCTTGTACAGCACCGGTACTGTGGAGACGTGGTCTCCGCACCAGTCCTCGGTAATCACCCCGACCCGAAGGGGCGAGGGCAGGTTGGAGAAATACTCCTTATCCTCAACAGCAATCTCCACGTTGGCAAGCACCTGTGAGAACCGCTCCTTGTTAATCTTCATGTTGGCCATGTGCTCCGAGGGAGTCATACCCTGGAGGAACCGCTCGGTTGTCAATGCCATATCCATCCTCCCACACTCAATTGGGACTCACCTACCCGCCGTGGCGGGTCGAAACAGCCAGCATATCCAAGGCAGACCCAAAGCCAACGGAATAATTGTAGCCGTATATATGCGGTCACGCAAGAGGAGCACCTTATCAACCTTACTTGGTCTCTATCCACAGCCGATATGTGTCTCTCTTGGGAATGTCGTACGCACTGGCTACCAAAGCAACCGCCTCTTTGGCTTTAACCCCACGATCCTTCAGACTTCGCAGATCAGCCCTGGCCTTGTCAAAGTCGCCTGTATTCTCGGCTGGTCGCGCTCCACCTATGACCAGGGTGAACTCGCCCCTCGGCTCCACAAAATGCGAAATGGCCTGGGATACTTTACCCCGAAATACCTCCTCGTGCATCTTGGTAAGCTCCCTGCATACCGTCATGTCTCTATCTCCAAGGACCTCCACAACATCTTCAAGGGAACTGCGCAGCCTGTGGGGTGATTCAAAGGCGACTATCGTGTAAGGCTGTGACTTCAACGGATCCAGTGTGCGCCTCCTCTCCTTTTTACTACGTGGCAGGAATCCCAGAAACAGGACCATTCCCGGAGACCTGCCTGATACGGCCAGGGAGGAGGTCAGGGCGGAGGCGCCCGGTATGGGAACAACGGAGACTCCCGCGTTGACTGCCTCCAGAACAAGCTCGTAACCCGGGTCGCTAATTCCCGGCATTCCCGCCTCGGATACCAGGGCTATGTCCTTGGTCTCAAGGGCCTTCAGTAAAATGGGTATCTTCGCCTGCCTGTTGTGTTCATGGTAGCTGGTAAGATGCGCCTTTATGTCATAATGGTTAAGGAGCTTCCGTGTCGTTCGGGTATCCTCGGCAGCTATAAGGTCAACCTCCCGTAGCACCCGCAAGGCCCGGAGGGTAATGTCTTCCAGATTGCCGATGGGGGTCGCTACAACGTACAGCACGCCCATGCCGTTACCCTTTCTATGAGAACCCCAGCCCACGCTCTTTAAGGCTGACGTGGCCTTGACCTGCAAGGATAATATGGTCGAGGACATCAATACCCAGTAGGTCTCCCGATTCCCTCAGTTGCCCTGTGATAGACACGTCTTCTGGGCTGGGCGTGGGGTCTCCTGACGGATGGTTATGAACAACAATTATCGCCCTGGAATTATCGCGGATGGCCGGCCTGAACACTTCAGCTGGACGCACGACGGATGAGTTTAGGTTCCCTATGTAAATCTCACTGACGCCGGTGACGTGATTCTTAGTATCAAGAAGAACAACCATCAGATGCTCCTGAGCGAGGAGGCTCATTTCCGCCAACAGAAGGTTCGCCACGTCCTGAGGACAACTGATTATAGGCCTATCTTCAGGGTGGAGAGAAACAACCCGCCTCCCAAGCTCAAAGGCTGCCATAAGCTGGCAGGCCTTCGCTTCACTGATGCCCTTCAGAGAACAGATTTCCCTGTAGTTAGCGCGAGCAAGGCCCGGCAATCCATGGAAGTGGGAAAGCATCCGCACAGCCATATTGACGACATTCTCCCCAGTAATTCCGGTGCGGAGGAGAATGGCAATGAGTTCAGCGTTGCTCAGGGAACCGGGGCCATGGTCCCGGAGGCGCTCCCTTGGACGCTCTCCCGTTGGCATATCTCGAATCATGGTGGTGTATGTAGTGTTGCTGTCGCTGTCCATCAGTCCCCCTGGCCACCCGCGTTGCAATGCATTATACAGGTTTCTCAATTCAATATGTCACCGAACCATATGGGACAAATCCATCCCAATGGATGCCACTTGACAACCGTAGCAATTAGCCAGACAATCCAGCTATCTCGAACTAGGGGGAAGCTATGGCTACTGAAAGTCGCCGGACTTACGTCTACGTCGGTCTAGCCGGGGAGGGCGAGCACATTGGTCAGGGCGGCTTGTATCGCCGGGCCGATGGCGACCAAGAGTGGAAGAGCATCACCAACGGCCTACCTGAGAACCCCCAAATACGGGCCTTGCTGGTACATCCACGGAACTCCAAGACCATCTATGCCGGTACAAATTTAGGCCCGTATCGGAGTGACGACCGGGGTGAGCACTGGGAGTCACTGGGAGCTCCCAGCGAAGGCGGGACGGATGTCTGGTCCCTCGCATTTCACCCCGACAACCCCGACATCATCTACGCCGGTTATGAACCTTGCGCCATCTATCGTTCTCAAGATGCGGGAGCAACCTGGAAGAAGATGAACACCGACGGGGTGAAGTACCCTCACATAACTACCTACATGCCTCCTCTGGGTAAACGAGTTATCGGAATTACCGCAGACCCCTCCAACCCGGCCGATATGTACGCCGCCATTGAGGTGGGAGGCTTGCTGGGCAGCAGAGACGGCGGTGACAGCTGGGAGTCCCTGATTGACGGGCCTTATCTACAGAATAATACCCTTGATTTACATGGCGTGCAGGTCAGTGCTGCTGCGCCCGGTACGGTATTCATCATCACACAGGTAGCCACCTTCCGCAGCCGTGACCGGGGAAATCGTTGGGAGCACGTGCAGTTTGGTGAGATGTTTCCCGGCGGCTCCTATTGCCGCGGCCTGCTCGTTGCACCGGACGACCCCAGGAGCATATACCTGGCTGCCGGAGCCGGCGGCGGTGGCTCGCCGGCAGGAACCGCGGAGGAGGGAGCATTGTTCCGCAGTCGTGACATTGGCGAGACCTGGGAACGTTTGGATATAGGCGACACTCCACCCAGCCGCATGTTCCAGATTGCCATTGACCGGGCGGCCCCGTCCCACGTATACTGCTGCGCCGGGTACGGCCAGGTCTATAGCAGCTACGACGGCGGCAATACCTGGGACAAAGACAAGGTGCCGGTCGAAATGTCCCGTAGCCTCCACGTATACCCAATGGCCTGCGGGAGCTAGAGCAGACAACTAGGGCTATACGTCCACTCTTGCTATTGGGAACACCCTAAGGGTGGCGCAGTGAACCCATACGTTGTAGAATGTGTGACATGAAGTAAAGGGGAGGTAAAGCCATGACCACGCAAGTCCAACCCAAGGACAGGACCATATCCGCCAACGGGATAAATATACGCTACCTGGATTGGGGCGACCCTTCTAGTCCAAAGATGGTGCTGCTCCACGGGCTGCGGGGCCACGCCCACGCCTGGAATGACTTCTCAGAGCCTATGTCCAAGGACTATAACGTATTGGCCCTGGACCAGCGTGGTCGGGGTGGCAGCGACTGGGCACCGGACAAGGACTACACCACCGACGCCTACGTGGCCGACCTGGCCGCCTTCTGCGAAGTCCTCAACTTGGACTCCTTCATCCTCGTGGGGCATTCTATGGGCGGTAGAAACGCCGCAGCCTTCGCCACCAGCTATCCTGAGAGGGTGAGCAAGCTCGTCATGGTGGACGTGGGCCCTGTCTCAGACCCCCGTGGCGCTACCCGCATCCGTGACGAAGTCCTCGCAGTGGCCGATGAGTTCGATTCCTTTGAGGCCCTTTACGAGTATATGAGCAAGGAGAACACCTTCGCCTCGGAGAGGGTGCTGCGCAGGCGTCTGCAATACGCCAGCACGGACCTGCCCAACGGCAAGAGGGGCTGGCAGTACGACATTAAGACCATCCGCGAGAATATGCGGGTCGGCGCGCCTCCCCCGGACGACCCCTGGGCATTGGTAAGGGACATCAAGTGCCCCACCCTTATCGTGCGCGGAACGGAGACCGACCTTCTGACGCCCGAAGTTGCCAAGCAGATGGTGGACACCATAGCCGACGCCACGGTTGCAGAGGTTGAGAAGGCCCAACACATGGTCTTCGAGGATAACCCGGAGGGCTTCCTTGCCGCAGTACAGGGTTGGTTGAAATAACGAGGCCCTGGCTATGCCCAGGACTGCGAATCCATCGGAGGAGGGCACCGACATGGCAGCAGAAATAGGAAATATGGCCCCGGACTTTACCCTCACTTCCGGGGATAACGAGAAGATTAGCCTCGGCCAGTACAGGGGAAGGAAGCACGTGGTGCTCTCCTTTCATATTTTTAACTTCACATCCGGGTGAACAAACCAGGCCACCTCGTTCCGCCTGTACAACAGTCGGCTCGAGGAGAGAGATGCCCAGGTACTGGGCATAAGCTGTGACCACGCGGCCTCTCACCGAATGTGGTCGGCATGTATAGGGGGGTTGCCTTACCCGGAGCTTGCCGACTTCCACCCCAAGGGAGAGGTGAGCCAGGCCTACGACCTATGGGACCCCGAGCGGGGGGCCAGCCGCAGGGCAGTCCTCATTGTGGACAAGGACGGCGTAGTCCGCTATCGGAAGGTCTATACTGCCCCTCACCTTCCCGACATGGAAGAAGTCCTAGGTGAGGTGGAGCTGCTAGGCCCAACCAACGCCTAGAAGTCTTATGTGTGTATGTGTGAAGGAGGCTATAGCATGTCACGGAACGAGCTAGCTTTAATGGCCCACTTTATGCGCCGCGCCGGGTTCGGGGATACCCGGGATGAGTTGGAACGCCACCTGGCCAAAGGTTACGAGGCGACGGTGGAGGAGCTATTGCATCCCGAGAACGCTCCGCCGTCCATAGAGGACGAAGACCTCGTCCGGCGCTACCATGTGGATATAAACAGCCTGATGTTGATAGAAAGTTGCCAGACGTACTGGCTATACAGAATGATTAACACGGCGCGGCCACTGGAGGAGAAGCTGGCCCTTTTCTGGCACGGCGTGTTCGCTACCGGATATACGAAGCTCAATCACCCAAAGGCCATCCTCCATCAGGTAGAAATGTTCCGCCGATATGGACTTGGGAGCTTTCATACCCTCCTGGTACAGCTTTCCAGGGACCCCGCGATGATTTTCTGGCTGGACAACAAGGATAATCACAAGGACGGGGTGAACGAGAACTATGGCCGCGAACTGCTTGAGTTGTTCTCAATGGGAGTGGGAAACTACACAGAGGATGACGTGAGACAAGCTTCCCGTGCCTTTACCGGCTGGACTATCCGCAATGTACCCTACATGGCCTCACGCAATGCCCGGGACTCCGTATGGCCCTATGGACGCCTGGACTGGCAGTTCCAGTACCGGGAGGACGACCACGACGACACAGAAAAGACCTTCCTGGGACAAACTGGACCCTTTAACGGTGAAGACATAATAGACATCATCTGTCGGCAGCCGGCAACCGGCAGGTTCATCGCTCGACACCTGTACAATTTCTTCGTGGCCGACGAGCCTCAAGTCCCGGCCTGGCAAACCGTCCCTCCCCGCGACCCGGAAGCAATTGACATACTCACGGACGCCTACTTCAAGCATGATTACGATATTCGCTCGGTGTTGCGGGTCTTGTTCAACTCGGATTTCTTCAAGAACGCCGCTTTCGCCAGGGTCAAAAGCCCTACTGAACTCGTGGTCGGGACCGCACGCCTGGCCGGGGGATACCAGTTCCCCGATCTGGACGACATACAGCTGGCGCTCCGGACAGGCTTCATGGGACAACAGCTTCTGGACCCACCTAGCGTCGAAGGCTGGCATACGGGAACCGAGTGGATATTTACCGGAGGATTGGTAGACCGCATCAACTTCGCAGTTGAGCAATTTAGGGACGTATCGAAGCCCGGAGTCAGGTCTATGGTAGACAGAATCAGGGCCGACGGTGATGTCGTGTCGCCCGAGCGTATGGTAGACTACTGCTTAGACCTGTTGGGTCCCCTCACCGTATCGGAGACCACCAGACTGGAGCTACTGGCTCACGCAGCGTCGGGAGGGGAAATCCGGTTCGACACCGAAGAGAATTCTCACTCATCGGCACAACGAATCAAGGAGATATTGCAGCTTA
>JAGWBG010000057.1 GCA_021296015.1 Dehalococcoidia bacterium
CGTTGGCCTGATTTGGTACGTCTTCGAGAAATATGACTCTCACAGTCAACTCCCTTATCATCTTGGCAGTAGCGTTCGGGTAGGGTCCGGGATCTTCTGCCAAAGTCTGGACCCTAGATGAATTATACCCTGAAGTGATTGCCGTGTCATGTGGCCCTTGACCCTCCTTGGGGGTTCTTTTCTTGATGTATGAACAAAGTACTAAACCATGCCGTTTCATCACCGGCACTCCAGTGAAAGTGGGTGGGGGTCCGGAGTGTAAAGGGTATTCTGGATTCCCCCTAGCTAAACCGGTGTCTCCCAGATACCATCGGGAGGGATTCGGACTATCCGGTCCACGAAGATACCGGGAGAGTGCACACAGTCGGGATCTATGGAGCCGGGCGCCACGATGTCATTTTCCACCTCAACAATAGTTATCGTGGCAGCTTGTGCCATAATAGGATTGAAATTGCGCTGGGACAGGCGATACTGCAGGTTGCCAAAGGTGTCCGCCCGGTATGCCCGAATAAAGGCGTAATCTGCGTGCAGGGGGTACTCAAGCACATATTCCCGGCCATTGATTGCCCTGTGCTCCTTTCCTTGTGCAAGCTCAGTGCCCACGCCGGTGGGAGTATAGAATGCACCGATACCGGCCCCAGCAGCGCGGATTCTCTCGGCCAGGGTGCCTTGGGGAACCAGCTCCGCTTCAATCTCCCCGGCCTCGTTCATCTTCTCGAAGGCCAGGACCTGAGAGGGATGGGTAGCGGCGGTGAAAGCACATACCATTTTCTTCATCTGTCCCGCCTCAATCAACCTGCCAACGTCCATCTGATTGCCCACGCGCCCGTGATTGTTGGAGATGCCCGTCAGATTCCTAGCACCCTGCTGCACCAGTGCAGCGATGAGGTTTCGCGGTATACCCGCCGGGCCGAAGCCTGGGAACATGATGGTGGAGCCGTCGGGTATGTCGGACACGGCTTCGGCGAAGGTCTCGTAGACCTTGTTTTTCATGGCGCTTGCCTCCTCTCGTCTCATCGCTATCTACCCTAAATACTACCTCAGACCCGGCTTGGATGCCAGAGGTCGAATCAAGAAACCGTGCTGGTGTTTCGGCACAAGGCCATTGCATTTGGATTCGGGAGGCACACCGTCAATCGTCGCTCCGGCAAAAGCCGGAGTCCAATAGTAGCCAATTTTGGGGTCGTTCCCAAAGATTCGGAGTCCTGGATTCCGGCTCAAGGCCGTAATGACGGTTACGGAAAGGTCTCACTAGGGAAAAGGCACTTTGTAAACAGGACCTTAGACTCCTAGTCGCTTTGCTCCTCAGAATGACAATGAGAAGGCCCTGACCTAGGAATGACTATGGTCTTGCAAAGGCCACGTAAAAGGATGAAGGAAGGCGAATAGCCTCCCCACCGTCACTCCCGCGAAAGCGGGAGTCTAGGCGCATTGGGTTGGTGGAATCCCGTTATCACGGGAATGGCGAAGGGTATTTTTACCGGAACGACAATGAAAAGAGCAGGAGCGTGGCATAAGCTGGCTTCCACCCCGGAGCGCCTCTCTACTCTGCAGTACGCAGGTCGCCATGAAAGAACTGCTGGACATGGGACCTCAACTGGTTCCAGTGGTCGTTGAGACCTTCCATCTCTGCCTCGGTAAGCTCATTGTAGGTCTTCTTCAAGTGGGGAAAGTACCAGATCGAGAATACCCAGAAGCCGGGAACGATTGGGCCAGGGCCGGGTGTGTCGAGAAGGTGTCCGTTGGCACCCTCTACCTCCCATGAACCCGTGACTCGCCCGCCATCGGCAACGGCGAGGGCTTCAACCCACGAGGCCCTGCGGTCGTTGCCCTTATAGGGCCTCATCAGACGGAGAAGATGTTCCAGCCGGGCCTGGTCGTCGGAGTGGTCTCCGGCGGCACGGTGAGTATAAAGGCTATTCCACGTCCGGCCCAGAGCAGGGACCACAAGGCCGCCATCGGAGGATATGGCTGGCATAGCTCCGGCTCGGGACCACCACTCGGCCTTGAGCCGGGCGTTCTCCAGGTGAGTGTTCCCGTCTTCGTCGGGGACCTGGCCGGTGAGTCCCAAATCGTCGGGGGTCGCAAGGGATAGGGGCAACCCTTCCAGCAGCCAGCGCAACTTGTATTGTTTGGCCGAATTAGTCGTAGCCAGTAGTATTGGTGTGTGTTTCATGCGCTTATGTGTCATTGTGTAACGATAGTTATGGATGAAGCACTTCAATATCATTCCAACTCAATATGTTTTCTTCCTTGAGCCAGGGTTGTCCATCAGGCCCGCGTTGATTGAGCATGAATTTAACCTGACGGTTTCCCTCGGCCCTGAACTTATCTCTGATAACAAACGGAACTACCTTTAGGTCGGTGTCAAGTCTGCCTAGCAGAATTTTTGCCGTCACGTACTCACGGATTAGCTGATGCACTAGGACATTATCTGTGTCTTTACTAAAGTCCTCCAGATGCTTGGTCTCTCCAATGAAGAGATGTTTGGGAGTCTTGAGGATGATGTCTATTTCTGTATTGATGAGATTATTGCCTGGTTTTTTCATAGCATTTTGGTCTCTTGGAGAAACGCTGTAATTCCAATTCTCTTTCATATCTGAGCGTAAGTTGGAAGTCTTCATCGAGTCGCACAAGTCACCAAATATGCGGTTATAGTGCTTCATAAAATCTACGTTTCTGTCCTTTTTCGTCTCCTTTGTTTTCTTCTGGTTTATCTCCCAATGATCCCGTATTCCCTTCCAAAACAGTTCGATTTCTACATTGCTTGATTGAGACTTGGATAATGGTTCGAGTAGTTTATTAGCGAGATTACCGCGAGCGGAGGCGGTCGTAAAAAATGGAGTGAAATAACGCGCGGTTTTCCAGTTCTCCGTCCTGTTTTCTATTCCCAGAATACCCATCATTCCATCTCCTTTCAGCCATCGCTCCTATGGATTGCCTCCGGCTTCGGCCAGCAGGGCGTCGTAGACGCGGACCATCGCCTCGGTGTCCCGTTGGCAGTAGGCGAGGAGGGCCTCTCTAATTTTGGCCCTCTCCGCTTCTGGGGTTTCGGCAGCAACCATTCGGGCGTAGGACATCGAGGCGGCCAGGCCTTCCGGAATCTCCATGTCGGCGTAGCTCAGGCCGGGAACCAGGACGGGTAGCACCGACTTGAGCGAGTAGCTCCCGTGAAATTCGGGGTGGTAATAGTTGTCTCTGACCAGCTTCAGAAGGTCAACCATCCGATCGCATAAGGCCAGCAGGCGGTCCTCGTATTGTGGGAACGCTTGCGCCAACTCCCTCATTATGGTCCTTTCATAGGTTGAGTAGGCAATGATGGAGCCTTCGGGGGGAATAGCTTCCAGCAGGCGGGTTACGAAACGCTCTCTGGGGTCCCGGGCGTCGTGATTGAGGAACGAATCATGTCTTATCTGTCTGTATGAATCCCGTACGTGCAGGGACCACTGGAACGGAATTGTCTGGTAGGGTCTGGTGCCGACATATAGTGGTATGGCCTGCATGATGGTCTCGAAGTCCAAAAAGCTGGCTGGAAATGTGACTTCTCGTAGCTTTGGTCCTAGTTCCGGGCTGATGGAAGAACGTCCGCTAACCACGCTATCCCGCATTCGGCGTTGCAGGGAGGAGAGACCGGGGAAGTCCGCCGGAATGCTGCCAATATCGAGAATTCCTGAGGCCCTCAAACTTTCCCTATCTCTTTCTTTCAGTTGGAGCAACTCTCTGATGGGGTGTTCCGCCTCGTCCTGATGGCAGTACCCAAAGAATGAGCACGTGTAGGGTCTTGTGCAGTGCCGGCCAGTTTCGATGTCCGGCGCAACGTCCAGTTGCAGAGTCGCCCACATGCGGGCCAAGTCCTCCGGCACATTCTCGGCTACAAAGCGGCGGGCCTTCTCCGTTACATCTTCCAGGGTAAACAGCTGCTCAAGGTCGTGGTCTCCGCCCTGGTACACGTAGGCGTTGTTGAGGTGCATCAAGTAGGCCCTCTTGATTGGGACTCCGGAACCTTCCGAGGCGTACACCTGAATTGCGACATCGGTGATGTGTTCGGGTTTCACTCCGGTGGTGGACTTGACTTCCACCAAATCGAATTCTCCCAGGCCGTTTCGCTTGAGGACATCGCTTCTCATTCTGATACACTGGAAGGTAAAGGCGGCCTCGTATAGGGCAGGTATGGTAGCGTCGTCCAGGAGGTCCCGGGTTGTTCTGACTGCCCGGTCGTGCTCCAGGTGTGATTCCTCTATGAGCCTGCCGTTGGGGAACCGCTGCCTCGCCACTTCACCGACGGCGTTGCCTGTGTCAAACCTTGCCTGAAGACCCGCATCCACTGGGTCGGCGAGCTCATGGTGGTAGCACTCCAGGTAGAGCCGTTTCAGGCACTGGAGTCCAGTCTGGAACCTGCACTTGGATAGAACTGGCGGCAATTGGGCATCCGTCAGCGTCGGTTTACGGTTGAAATGGGAGGCTGGCTGCTGATCGCGGCTATGGTAACGTAGCCCTCTCCTCGTTAAGCCATATCCCCACATTAACGTGTGATGGTCTTGCCCATGGATTGTAGCAGTGGCCTTGCGGGACTTCAACTCGACCTATAAATTGGCTTGCAAAGAACTGACTAGTATACTATGATAGTCCCGCCTCTCCGGTATGGCTGCGGCCAGGCCACGGCTCGGCAGCGGCGCCAGAGTGGGGGTGGCTACATAGGAAGGAGAAATAGCATGCTGAGGTTCGTCGAAGAAATCATTCTCCTCCTGCTCCGCGACGATGGGAGGTTTGTAAACGTATCCAGTTGGACGATGGACTACGCTATAGCCGGCGGTGTGCTGATGGACTTGGCAATGGAAAATCGTATTGACACCGACCTGAATAGTCTGGTTCTGGTAGACGCTACGCCAGTTGGTGATAGCCTTCTCGACCCGACGCTGGCCGAGATAGCAGCCAGGACTGAGGCAGGGGAGAAATACGACGCCCGTTTCTGGGTTACACACACTTCGAGGAACGCTTCTGCCATCCGGGAAGAGGCGCTCCACAGACTGATGGTTCGGGGCATCCTGGAGCGCCAGGACGATCGCTTCCTTTGGGTGTTCAGGTCCAGACGCTATCCGGCAATAGACGGCAGAGCCGAGCGCGAAGTGAAGTTGCGTATCATGGGTGTGTTATTCAGCGATGAGATTCCGGACCCGCGCGACGTGATGCTCATCTGCCTGGTAGACGCATGTGACATCTTCAAAGAGTTGTTGTCCCGGCACGAATTGACCACGGCGTCCGACCGCATCGCTCAGGTGCGCAGGCTGGATCTCATCGGTCAAGCTATGTCCAGGGCCATCCTCGACATTGAAATGTCGGTCGCAGCCTCAATACAGGCACATCCTATGTAGACCGATTCGTATTCCTTGCAAACACGGAGCCGGTCAAGCCGTCCTCAAGGTATGCAACAACCTCCTGTTGGGGGCCCGGCTTTGATACGAGAGTTACTTGGCGATGGCTTGGGTCGGCGTTCCACACCTGTGTGCATTGACCCCGCCTGAGCGCCTGCCAGCACCCCCCTTTCATTCTGACTCTGATGAACGAATTCAGGCAGAAAATAAAGGTTGTGGATCAAAGAAGGTTGATGGATACGTTGGCAGGACCACCGGGTCCTGCTGACATAGAACTCCAGGGCGGGTATGCAGGATGCGTTTGTGGCGCTTTGACATAGACTACAATCTCCGAACTCTCCGTGGAGACGTATTTGGCGGCATCACGGCAGGTGTGGTAAACCTGCCGGTGGCGTTGGCCTTCGGCCTGGCAGCAGGTCTTGGCCCTGCTGCGGGTATTTACGGGGCGATAGCGGTGGGTTTCTTTGCCGCGGTATTTGGAGGCACACGGTCGCTCATCTCAGGCCCTACAGGTTCGATGACGGTGGCCGTAGCGGTTATAGTTGCCGCTTATGCCGACAACATAGCCGCGGCCTTCACGATAGTCATAATGGCAGGACTGATACAGATAATGTTGGGCCTGCTGAGAATCGGACGTTACATCACCTACACTCCGTACTCCGTCATATCAGGGTTCATGACCGGTGTTGGGGTGATAATCATCCTGGTTCAGACTCTGCCTTTCCTGGGTGCTCCCGTCGCTGAGGGCGGGACAATCGCCACCCTCCGCAACTTTTCAGACGCGGTTGAGTACTTTGAGAGCAACGCTCTTGGCATAGCCATCATCACCCTTGCCGTGGCTTTGGCCTGGCCCAGGAAATTCGATAGGTATCTGCCTGCAACTCTGGTTGCCTTGTTGGTTGGGTCGCTCATTGGCGTACTGTGGCTCACTGATGCGCCGGTCATCGGTATGGTGCCCACTGCCCTGCCGGCCTTCGAGTTGCCAGACATGTCTCCAGGTCTATTGGTGCGCGCCATTGAGCCGGCGATGGTCATAGCGCTCGTGGGTTCCGTGGACACGTTGCTTACTGCACTTGTGGCGGACTCAATGACGCGCACGCGTCACAACCCCAACAAGGAGCTGCTTGCCCAAGGCATTGGCAACGTGTTCACCGGGTTTATCAGGGGACTGCCCGGGTCCGGGGCCACCCCCAGCACGGTGGCGAACATCCGAGCAGGCGGAGCGACCGTGATTTCCGGTGCAATCGCCGTGGTGATACTGCTGGTCCTGGTACTGGTCCTGGGAGATTACGTTGCATCAATACCCAACGCCGTCCTGGCCGGCATCCTGATTAAGGTCGGCCTGGACACCATAGACTGGCGCTTTGTCACCCGAATGCACCACGTTCAACGTGAGCACATGGTTGTCATGCTGCTGACCTTTGGACTGACGGTGTTCCTTGACCTGGTTACTGCCGTAGCCGTGGGCATGATAGCTGCTGCGGTGACCAGTGCGCGGCAGTTCGAGCGTCTGGAGTTGGACAGCGTTATCTCCGTGCCTCTGTTGGACCAGAGTTTCCTGAGTGCTAAGCAGGGCGAAGAAAAAGAGGTGGACGAGTTTTCAGCCAGCGTCGGCTTGGTGGCCCTCAGAGGCAGCTTTACCGTCGCATCATCAAGCAAGCTGATTGACAATATCGGCGCAGACATCAGAGACCATGAGGTAGTTATCCTCGACTTCTCCGACACGGTCTACATGGACGACAGCGCCGCATTGGTGGTGGAGCAGCTGATTGACACTGCCAAAGCCCAGGATACCGAGTGCATCGTGATGGGCTTATCCGGCTTGCCATCCTCCACTCTTCTGGCCCTCAACGCCCTGAGGCATGTTCCCGAGGACCACTTTGTCACGACCATAGACGAGGCAAGGGAGATAGCCAATCGAATACTCAATAGCTAGTGCACCTAGGTGGTGTCTTTAAATCAGGCAAATGATGATAATGTTGATGCTGTAAGTGTGGAGTAGGGTGGACAGTATGTCAGCATCACATCGTCGGCACGACCTATCGGACCGGGTCTGGGATGGTTAGAAACTCCATTAGCCTGGGGCTGAGGGCAAAGTGGGCAGGCCCCTACCAAAGGGGGTGAATGCCAAGCTGCATCTGGTAGTGGATTCCCTCGATATGCCGGTACGTCTGATTTTGACCACACCCTCTAGGACGAGCACTGAAAATGCGTTTATAGCGCAATAGGCCGAGTTACGATTTCCAAACACTCCGTGGGGACCTCTTTGGCGGTATCACGGCAGGAGTGTGGGACTGCCTGTGGCGCTGGCCTTCGGCGTAGCGTCGGGTCTGGGGGCGG
>JAGWBG010000058.1 GCA_021296015.1 Dehalococcoidia bacterium
ACCCACCCGTACCCATCCCGAACACGGCAGTGAAACGCCCCACCGCCGACGATACTGCCCCGGCAACTGAGTGGGAAAATAGGCCACCGCCGGGGGATTTTTCTTCAATCCGCTTTATAAATCTGAGAGTTTGGATGTACGCGTACAGCGCATACATCGCGCACCTGGGCTAAAGGGGGGTGTCTTACTAGGTGAATCCTGTGAGTGTACCCCCTTTTCTTTTTGTCCAAGATATGCTAAAGTGGCTAGCGTCAAGACAGTTTGTTAAAATATTCACATACCATTGGCTCCGGCAAGGAGATTGGTAAGTCAAAAGCCATACCTTTACATTGGTTAAACGTCCAAACTATAATGGGAGTGTAGGGACCTTTCCCAGATATAACTCCCAGGACACAATACGGGCGACGGGTTAATGGTTGGACACGGGGAACTCTAACATGGACCGTCTAGCGTCCTGGTGGCCCCCATCACTGAAGAATAGAATGGGACCAAAAACCCTGGTAGTTAGACCTCGTCTGCAAAGACAGCTTGGCCCCTATTAACGCTCGCCGAATGAGGTGGTGCCTGAGATGGGTAGCAGATTCGAGAAGTTCTCCGAGAGGGCACGCAGAGTGCTCTCCCTCGCGCAAGAAGAGGCGCAACGCTTTAATCACAACTATATCGGCACCGAGCATATATTGCTGGGACTGGTGCGTGAGACGGAGGGCGTAGCAGCACGAGTCCTTGCCAATCTCGGTGTTGACCTCGGCAAAGTGCGTTCCGCGGTGGAGTTCATAATAGGCCGTGGCGAGAGGCCGGCCCAGGGAGAAATTGGGCTGACCCCCAGGGCCAAGAAGGTCGTCGAGCTGGCGGTAGATGAAGCTCGCCGCATGAACCACACCTATATCGGCACCGAGCACCTGTTAATTGGCCTGCTCAGGGAAGGCGAGGGCGTGGCGGCCGGGGTGCTGGAGAGCCTGAGCGTTACCCTAGACAAGGTGCGCACGGAGACCCACCGCATCCTGAGCCAGAGCACGCCCACCACCCAGGGGGGAAGCCCCAGCGGCTCCCGCTCGACCACGCGCACCCCAACTCTGGACCAGCTTGGCATAGACCTGACTAACGCGGCCAGGTCGGGCAAGCTGGACCCGGTTATTGGCCGTGACAAGGAGATTCAGAGGGTCATACAGATTCTCAGCCGTCGGACCAAAAACAACCCCGTGCTTATGGGCGAGCCTGGAGTAGGCAAAACTGCTATTGTGGAGGCCTTGGCCCAGAGAATCTCAGGGGGGGATATACCCGATACCCTACAGGGGAAGCGCCTGGTCACCCTGGACATGGGTGCTCTGGTAGCCGGCACGAAATATCGAGGCGAGTTTGAAGAGCGTCTGAAGAAGGTCATTGAGGAGATTAAGAGTTCCGGCAACTGCGTCTTGTTTATAGATGAGATGCACACCATCGTGGGTGCCGGTGCGGCAGAAGGCGCCGTGGATGCGGCCAACATCCTCAAGCCCTCCCTGGCAAGAGGCGAAATTCAGTGCATCGGCGCTACCACAATGGATGACTACCGTAAACACGTGGAGCGAGACCCGGCCCTGGAGCGCCGCTTTCAGCCCATCATAGTGGCAGAGCCTACTGTAGAAGAAACGGGCGATATATTGCTGGGCATAAAAAACCGCTATGAGGAGCATCACGGCTTGGACATCACCGAGGATGCCGTCAAGGCTGCGGCGAGCCTGTCAGCACGGTTCATAGCCGACCGGTTCCTACCCGACAAAGCGATAGACCTCATAGACGAAGCCGGCTCGCGTGTACGCCTAAGGAGCAGCACAACACCCCTCTCGGTCAAAGAGGTGTCCAAGCTCTTGGAAAATGTACGCAAAGAGAAGGACGAGGCCATCGCGTCCCAGCAGTATGAGTACGCTGCCGAGCTAAGGGAGCGGGAGTTGGGGCTGATGGAGCGTATGGAAGGTCTTGAAAGGGATTGGCAGCACGAGGAAGAAGAAAAAGAGCGACCGGAGGTCACCAGCGATGACATAGCCGAGGTCGTCAGCATGTGGACCGGCATCCCGGTGACACGTCTGGCTCTGGAAGAAACCGAGCGCCTCCTTCACATGGAAGAGGATATACACAAGCGCATCATCGGCCAGGAGGAGGCGATTGTAAGCATATCCAAGGCCGTGCGAAGAGCCAGGGCAGGTCTGAAAGACCAGAGGAGGCCAATCGGAGCCTTCATGTTCCTTGGTCCCACAGGCGTGGGCAAGACGGAGTTGGTAAGGGCTCTCTCCGAGTTCATGTTTGGTAGTGAAGAGAACATGGTGCGCCTTGATATGTCCGAGTTCCAGGAGAGACACACGGTAGCCAGACTCATAGGAGCACCCCCGGGTTACATAGGATACGAGGAAGGGGGACAGCTTACGGAGGCGGTGCGTCGCAAGTCCTACTGTGCCATTCTCCTGGACGAGATTGAGAAAGCCCATCCAGAGGTGTTCAACATCCTCCTGCAGATATTCGACGATGGGCATCTCAGCGACGCCAAAGGCCGGAGGGTAGACTTCCGTAACTGCATCATTGTAATGACCAGCAACCTGGGTTCCGACCTCATCAAACGGGAGACGGCCCTGGGATTCTCTATCAAAACCGAAGAAGCCCAGACTGAGAAGCAGGCCTACGAGCGCATGAAGGACAAGGTGTTGAACGAGGTCAGGCGGTTCTTCCGGCCGGAGTTCCTGAACCGCATAGATGCAACGGTGGTCTTCCATGCCCTGTCCCAGGGCAACATCATATCCATCGTGGACCTTATGCTGGACCAGGTACGGAAGGAATTGGCCGAGAAGAACATCACCCTGGAGGCCACCGACGCAGCCAAAGACTACCTGGCTGAAAAGGGGTACGATCCCAATTTCGGTGCCAGGCCCTTGCGAAGGCTTATCCAGGACGTGGTAGAGGACAAGCTCTCCGAAGAGTTGCTGGGTGGTCGGATGCAAAGCGGCGATACCGCAGTCCTCGACATTGATGAGGGAGAGACCTTCATCCGTATCAAAGAGGTTGCAGCTTTACCATCTGCCTAGCGCATTACGTAGGGCAACAAGCGGGTAAGTGTCAATAAGGAGGCTCCATTCAAATGGAGCCTCCTTTTGCTAAGAAAACTCTGCACAAGTCCTCCCCTCAATTGAGACCTTTGCGCGAACCATCATTCCATCCCAGACACCACCCCCTTTCATCATCCTGGTGGCCCCCGTCATTCTGGCGAGAGCCAGAATCCAGGATACGGGTGGAATCCGGTTCTGAGGCCCCAATGACGAGCCAGGTAGTCCCCTCTCCTCTTTGCGAGGGTGAGGGAGTGAAAAGCCCCAACTGACAGTTGACAATCATCAAACCTATGTTCTAACATGAAGAGCAAATGAAGTGAGCGGTGGGGGAAGGGCAGCGAGCAAAGGGAACATCGTATACTCACACAACCGGGGACTGATTCGTTCCCCATTCGTTTCCAAGAAACGAGCCCTCCACCGGTAAACCAGTATTGGCGAGGTACTGTCGCATTGCCCAGAGAGAGAACTAGGACCGTCTTCCTCTGCCAGACATGTGGGCACGAGAGCCCCAAGTGGATGGGCTTTTGCCCCTCCTGTGGGGACCAGTCGCCCCTCGTGGAAGGACCTCGTGGCTCGCGTTCTACCCGGCAGGGGTGGCTTGCCACTATATCGGAAAGCCCGCGGGAGCTTTCCCAGGTATTCCCCAATGAACAGGAACGCACTCCCCTAGCCTTTGGAGAGTTGAACAGGGTCCTGGGAGGTGGCGTGGTGCCTGGCTCACTGGTGCTGATGGCAGGAGAGCCCGGAGTGGGGAAATCAACCCTTCTGCTCCAGACCGCCGGATACGTGGCTTCCACAGGCAGCAAGGTCCTCTACGTCAGCGGTGAGGAGTCGGCCCATCAAATCAAGCTGCGCTCGGACCGGCTGGGATTTTCAGGGCAGGGGATTTACCTGCTGTCTGAGACGGACGTGGATGAAGTCGTACAGCACCTTGAGCACTCCCGGCCTGCCCTCGCCATAGTAGACTCCGTTCAAACCCTGTACACTCAAGATATACCGTCCGGACAGGGCAGCGTGGCCCAGGTCAGGGAGTGTGCCTTGAGGCTAATGCGATGGGCCAAGGCAAGGGCTGTGCCCTTGTTTATCGCGGGGCACGTGACCAAAGACGGCACTCTGGCCGGCCCCCGGGTGCTGGAGCACATGGTGGACGTGGTGCTCCACCTGGAAGGGGAAACCCTGAGTGCCTACCGCATCCTCAGGGGTGATAAGAACCGCTTCGGGTCCACCAACGAGGTCGGGATATTCCAGATGGGGGGCAAAGGTCTGGAAGAGGTCCTGGACCCCTCCAGCGTGCTGCTGTCCCAGCACCGGAATGAGGCCATAGGCTCCGCTAACGTGCCCATACTCGAGGGGAGCCGCCCCCTGCTTGTAGAGATTCAGGCCCTGACATCTCCTTCTATCTTGGCGGTGCCCAGGCGCATCGCCAACGGCATTGACTACAACAGGCTTCTTATGCTGACGGCAGTCCTGAGCAGACGTGTGGGCCTGAACCTGTCCAACCAGGACATCATCGTGAATGTGGTGGGTGGGCTGAGAATACGGGAGCCGGCCACCGACGTGGCGGTAGCCCTCGCCATTGCCTCCAGCTTGCGTAACGCACCACTGAGTCCGGGGATGGTAGGGCTTGGGGAGGTGGGCTTGAGCGGCGAGCTACGCACGGTGCCCCAACTACAACGTCGGCTGAATGAAGCGTCACGGCTGGGATTCCGCCGGTGTTTGCTCCCAAGTGCGACCGGGGAAGATGCCGGAGGAGTTGAAGGAATCGAGCTTATCTTTTCGCCCACACTGTCGGATGCCTTGCAACAGTGTCTGCCCGGACGCAAGGTAAGCCAGACCTCCGACCCGCTGGATGAGTTCGTCGAAGAGCGAGTATGATGGTGTTGCCAACCTGGCAATAGGCAGTATCCTCTGCGCCTATCTCACTGTTCTACATCAATACCAATGCACTCAGGAAGTGCCCACGTCCCCCGTTTCTTGTCGGCACCGCCGTCAGGGAGTACAATGTAGCGGTCAAGTTTTGATGATTCGAGGTGAGAGATATGTATACCAAACCCATGCTGAGCCTTGACCAGTGCCTGGCTGCGATTAACGCCATGGTTGCGGACTTCAACAAGGACCCCAACCGCCGCCCGGTAGACATGTCCATTGTGGATGATGCGGGGAACCTCCTCGCCTATGCCCGCATGGACAGGTGTATGCGGCCCAGCTTCGGTCAGAGGAAAGCATACACCGCTGCCATCAGGAGGATGGACTCCGTTGCCTTTGCGGAGTGGCTCAGCAGCCGGAACATGACCATCGAGAGCATAGGTGACCCCAATTTGATAACCCTCCAGGGCGGGCTGGTGGTCGTTAACCCCAGTGACGGTATCATTCTGGGTGGCATCGGGGTCGGCGGACTACCAACCGGCAAGGAGGACGAGGACATCGCCAGGGCCGGCCTTGCGGCCATGAACCTGTAAGTAAGAGAGTGTCCCAAAAGTCCCTTCTCTCACCGGGGGAGAAGGTTAGGGTGAGGGGGATGCCATCGTACTTTACTAGGCATCCCTTAAAGACATGTCACCCTCGCAGGTCCCGGAAGAAGGCGCGCATGTCCTCTACCAGTAGATCCGGCTCTTCCATAGCCGGGAAGTGGCCTCCCCTTGGCATTTCCGTCCATCGCTGTATGTTGTGGGAGCGCTCAGACCACTCCCGTGGCACCTGTACCTGGTCCTTTGGGAAACGGGCCACGGCAGATGGGGCCTGGACTCGTTCTCCCTGGGCCAGAGACCAGGACGAAAAGCTGTTGCGGGACTCGTAGTAGAGCCTTGTGGAGGAGTTGATGGTCTGGGTCGCCCAGTAGATGGTGAGGTTGGTTAGAAGCTCGTCCTTGGTGAAGCGCTTCTCCACGTCGCCGTCACAGTCGCTCCAGGTCCGAAACTTCTCCACAATCCAGGCCGCCAGACCCGCCGGAGAGTCGTTCAGGCCATAGCCGAGGGTCTGGGGTTTGGTCTGCTGAATATGGAAGTACCCCTGCTCATCCTGACGCCACTTCTCCTGCTCCTCCAGGTAAACCCTCTCTCTGTCTGACAACTCCCGTGACCCCGGGCCAAGGTAGGGTCGAGCGCCTCCTGCCCCGGTGGCGTGAATACCTGTCACCCGGTCCGGGTGATAGGTATATCCCAGCCAGGACGTAATCAGCACACCCCAGTCGCTGCCATGAGCGACGAAACGCCTGTACCCCAGCCCGTCCATAAGCTCCACCCACAGGTCTGCGATTCGGCGGAAGTCCATCCCTCGCTGTGTGGTAAGGTCCGAGAACCCGTATCCCGGCAGAGACGGGACCACTACGTCGAAGGAGTCCGCCGGGTCCCCTCCGTGGCTGGCCGGGTCGGTGAGCAGGGGTATGACTTTCAGTATCTCGAAGAATGTGCTGGGCCATCCGTGGCTTATGATGAGAGGTAGGGGGTTGGGTCCCTTGCCGCGCTCGTGGATGAAATGTATGCCCAGGCCATCCACGGTGGTGCGAAAGTGATTGTAGGTGTTGATGACCTCCTCTTGGGCGCGCCAGTCGAACCGCGTGCGCCAGTACTCCACAAGCTCCGTGATATAGGCCGGGTTAGAGCCGTAGTCCCAGCCCGAGTCGGTAATCTCATCTGGCCAACGGGTACGGGCCAGACGCTCTTGCAGGTCTTCAAGGACCTCTTCCTGGATATGTATTTTGAAGGGCTGCACATCCATATCTGTAGTCCTCCTCACTAACGTAGCTGGTAACAGTTTAACAGAGGACAAGCGTACCATATAGGGGCAGGCTTGAACTCCGCCCTCGCTTGACGGTATTTGAATGCACCACTACAATTTCTTTGCCAGGGCATGGCCCTGAAGCTCAACCCCAAGGGCCTGTAGCAGGGTACAGGCCCACCGATAATATTTGGAAACTCAGGAGGACCAGGAATGGCCGGTTACAGGATAATATCATCGGACAACCACGTGTTTGAGCCGCGAGACCTGTGGGTGGATAGGATTGGTCCCAGGTTCAGGGAGCGCGCCCCACAGATTGTCAACGAGGATGGCTACGACTGGTGGTACTGCGACGGCGTGAAGGTTATCAGCGTTCAGCCCGTGACCCAGACAGGCTAGAGGTTCGATGAGCCGGAAAACCTGAGCCGCAGGGACACCTTCGAGAACGTCCGGCCCGGGGGATACATCCCCAAAGAGCACATAAATGACATGGAAACCGACAGCGTTGACGTGAGCATAGTCTACCCGACCATCGGGCTTTTGCTGTTTAGCGTACAGGACAGCGGCCTCCTGTCGGCTATCTTCAGCACTTATAACGATTGGGTCGCCGAGTTCTGCCAGGAGTATCCCGACCGGCTGAAGGGCATCGCCATGGTCAACGTGGATGACGTGCAGGCTGGTATAAAGGAGATGGAGCGGTGCGCCAAAATGGGATTTGTGGGAGCCATGATTACCGCATACCCCCCCGAAAACCGGGCCTTCGATTCGGCGGAGTATGAACCCCTCTGGGCCGCCGCCCAGGAAATGGACATACCCCGTAGCCTCCATGCTGCCACAAACCGGAGCGTCATGTTCAGCGCCGCCTCCACAAAGCTGTCCTAGCTTATCATTATGGACTACTGGGTGCGGATGTC
>JAGWBG010000059.1:0-493 GCA_021296015.1 Dehalococcoidia bacterium
CCGCGTCAACGAGGACGGCAACGAGGAGGGGTTGCTCGGCCTGGCTTTCGACCCGGACTACAAGTACAACGGGTACTTCTACGTCTACTATTCCGCGGCAAGCCCCAGGCGTTCCGTGCTATCCCGCTTCTCCGTCAGCCCGAATGACCCCAAGGCAGCGGACCCCAACAGCGAGACGGTCATCATGCAGGTAACACAACCCTTCTCCAACCACAACGGCGGGCAGATTGCCTTCGGGCCTGACGACTACCTGTACGTCGGCTTGGGAGACGGCGGCAGTCGCGGTGACCCTCAACGCAACGGGCAGAACACCGGCACCCTCCTCGGCTCCATACTGCGTATAGACGTAAAGGACGTGCCCGACAGCGAGGGCTACCGGATACCATCTGACAATCCCCTGGTTGGTGTATCCGGCGCACGGGATGAGATATTGGCCTATGGGCTACGCAATCCCTGGCGCTTCTCCTTCGACGAGCGCACCGGAGTGTTATGG
>JAGWBG010000059.1:513-8160 GCA_021296015.1 Dehalococcoidia bacterium
GAAGGGATTAAACTACGGCTGGAACGTTATGGAAGGGACCAGTTGCTTCTCTCCACCCTCCGACTGCGACAAGGCCGGCTTGGAGTTACCCGTTGCGGAGTACAGCCGCTCCGGTGGCAACTGCTCGGTCACCGGTGGGTACGTCTATGGCGGGCGAGGTATGCCGTCGCTGCTGGGCACCTACGTGTATGGGGACTATTGCTCGGGGAGAATCTGGGGCCTCCGGTACGACGGTAGCTCAGTCACAGAGCACATGCTTCTGGCCGGCTCGGACTTGTCAATCACCTCATTCGGCCAGGACCTAGACCTCAACCTGTACATCCTCTCTCGCAACGACGGCATCTACCGCCTGGTCCCGTAGAGGGGCACAAATGAAGGAGCCGCTCGGACGGGTGTCAAAGGCCAGACCGATGCGGCTCCTTCGCCTATTTATGTTAACTGCCTTATATCGGGGGTGGCGGCCTCATGGTGTGCCAGGGAGTGGCCTGCTCGTAGGCATAGGCCACGTTCAGGACGGTGCTCTCGTCATAGTTTCTCCCACCTATCTGCAATCCGACCGGCAGGTTCTGGGAGTTGAAGCCACAGGGGACACTGATGGCAGGAGTGCTGGACACGCTGGCCATGGCGGTCACGAGAGTGGCGCTTCCCTTACCGACAAAGGGGGCTTTCTCCGGACTGTCAATCCTGTTGATTGGGGTCCCCGGCGGTGCAATCTTCCCGGCAGTGGCCCCGGAGGTCGGCATCACCCATACGTCCACTTTTTCCAGGGCTTCAATAACCTGATTGCGCAGGATGGTCCTCAGCTTCTGGGCCTTGTAATAGTATTGGGCGGGCAGAATGCTGTTAACAAGGTAGGCAATCTGATTGTCATGTCCAATCTCTTGCAGGCGATTCTGGAGGAAATCCTTGTACTGTAGAGGGGCCTCAATCCTGATGGGGCCGAGGATAGTCCAAGCCTCCGCGGAAAGGGGGATGGAGATTTCCTCTACGGAGGCCCCCAGCTCGCCAAGCACCCCAACGGCCTTCATAACCACCTCGTGGACCTCTGGGTGTATCATCTCGCCGTCGGTCACTTCCTTGACCACACCCACCTTCAACCCTTTTATATCGCCGCTCAGGGCCGCCCGGTAGTCTGGGACTGGGGTGTTCCAGGTATAGGGGGCTTTCGGGTCGTGTCCAGCTATGGCTTGCATGGTCATGGCACAGTCCTCTACAGTGCGGGACATGGGGCCCATGTGGTCCATTGACCATACCCCCGGCCTTACACCGTACCTGCTCACCCTACCCCAGGACGGCCTGAGTCCCACAAGGCCACACGCGGCTGCCGGGCCGCGTATGGAGCCGCCGGTGTCCTCTCCAAGGGAGGTGGCGCACAGGAAACCTGAGGTCCCTGCGGCCGCGCCCGTGCTGGAGCCTGTGGTGTGATACTCCAGGTTCCAGGGGTTGAGGGCCGTGCCGTAGGGCTGGACAGTGCCGGTTGTGCCAAACTCGGCAAGGTTCAGCTTACCGAGGAGGATGGCCCCGGCGCTTCTAAGCTTCTCTATCACAGTGGCGTCAATATCCGGGACAAAGTCCTTGTAGAAGAGGGAGCCGATGGTGGTGCGAATCCCCTTAGTGTAAGCCTGGTCCTTCTCGGCTACGGGGATGCCGTGCATGGGGCCACGGTACTCTCCCCTTGCCAAGGCTTGCTCCGATTCCCGGGCGGCCTGAAGGGCCTCATCACGGGTTACGGTGATATAGGCGTGAAGGGTGGGATCCAAGCGGTCAATGCGATCCAGATAGGCCTCCACCGCCTCTACGGGAGACACCTCTTTGCTCTTTATGAGTCCGGAAAGCTCCGTAGCAGAAAGGTAAGGTAAATCGCCATTTTCCATGACGCCTCCTTTATCGTGCCGGGTCGCGCCCCAGTCGTGTTTCAGACGGGTACCAGTCCGGCGATGGAACGATTATAGGGTCGGTCTAAACGGGAGTCAAGGTCAGCTCGCGTCTGACTGCGGCTACCTGCCCGTTATCCGGTAGCGCCCCTCGCCTTTCAGGTAGTCTGCCGTCCTCAAAGCGAGGGCTTGAATAGTAGGAGTGGGGTTAAGGCCGCCGGCCGTGACCCAGATACTGCCGTCTATGATAAACAGGTTCTTCACGTCGTGGCTACCACCCCATCGGTCCACCACCGAAGTCCGGGGGTCGTCTCCCATTGGGGCCGTGCCCACGAGGTGCCAGCCCCCAATTATTTTAGCAGGGTCTCCTATGACCTTCCTGGCCCCTGCCGCCTCCATAACTTCCCTGGCCCGGTCAACCCCATGTGCCAGCATCCTGGTGGTGTTCTCGCTCATCTTGTAGCGCACCTTGGGAGCCGGGATGCCGTTGCTGTCCAGAAGGTCCGGGTCCAGGGTAACGTCGTTGTGCTCCTCGGGCAGGTCTTCGGACATGACCACTATGCCGATGCTGTGAGCGGATAGCTCGTGAAACTGGCGATGATGTTCGGGTCCCCAGGGTACCGGATGTCGTGCCCAGCCGCCGTTGGCCGTAGCCACCGGCCCCACGCCCCTCAACACCTGGAACTCGTAGCCTCGAACAAAACCTCGTGCCGAGTCGGACTCGTAAAACTGCTGGCTCAACATTGTGCTGCTCATGGGGCCAACGTAGCCGTCGGACCGCTCGTCAAATACGCCGATAACGCCAACGGAGGGATGATACATCAGATTCTTGCCCACCAGTCCACTGCTGTTGGCCAGCCCGTCGGGGAAGATGGGCGACCGTGAGTTGAGTAGCAGGCGCGGGGTTCCAACACCGTTACAGGCGAGCACAATGACACTGGCCGTCTGCTCCTGGACTCGACCGTCGGCGTCGTAGTAGATGGCGCTATGGGCCATGCCGTCCGCGCTCACCGTGATTTCCCTGACCCTGGTATTGGTCCGAAGGATAGCCCCGTTATTGAGAGCCTTGGGCCAGTAGCTAATGTCTACGCTAGACGGCGACCTTATTCCGGTCCCTAAATTAGGAGTCCTACCGTCGTACTCCGTTGAACTAACGGCGCTGTCAGAAGACCACCAGTGCCATCCCAGCTTGTCAAACCCCTTGGCTAGGACCTCGCCCAAACTGCCTATGGGAAGGGGAGGAGTGGGTCTGGGTGGCTTGGGTGGGTAGGCGGGGTCGCCATTCAGCCCGGACGTTCCCATCTGCCGGTCGTTCTGGTCGAAGTAAGGCTCCAACTCCTGGTAGGTCAGGGGCCAATCGTCGGCGACACCGTCGAGGGTGCGCACCCGGAAGTCCGACGGATGGAGGCGTGGGAAATGGGACCCCCAGTGTATGGTGCTGCCGCCCACGGCATTGTACATGTAGGGGGCAATTACCGACTCCAGGTTATTTACAGGATAGTCCTGGGGTAGCCTTCTAAAGTTTGGGTCGGGATTAAAATCGGTCTGCCAGTGGACTTCCCATTCATGCTCGGTCACAGGGAACGCCTTTGGGTCGAGCCACCCTCCCTGCTCCAGGCACAACACCTGGATACCGGCCTGTGTGAGGCTCCATGCCAGGGCCGCTCCGGAAGCGCCGGCACCGATAACCAGGACATCCACCATATCTTTCGACTGGGCCATTATACCTCCTCAGCGCACACCGGAGCAGACACAGATTTGACCATTGGCCCGGTGTAGGTCCTCCTCTCCCTCCATGGGAGAGGATTGAGGTGAGGGTGAAGGTGTCCGAATAACTCCCCCTCACCCCTTTGACAAGCTCTAACCTTCTCTCTCTTACCAGGGGAGAAGGCACTTTGGAGAGGCCTTCTTAAAGGGCCGTCTCAACTTGCTTCCGAAGGCGTGCTATCCATGCGCGCAGAAGCCGGTCGGAAGACACGCACGGCAGCGAGAGAGCCATTGTGCGATAGACCCACCCACGGCTGACTTTTGACGGCCTGGAGGGGTCAAGCCACGCCTCATTATACGCCAGCCTCGAAAGGGTTGCGAGTCCAATGAGAAGCGGCCAAAGGACTGCCAGTCTCAGGCGCAGACACCGCCCCGGTATGGAGAGTAAGTATTCCTCCGCCGCGCGGTAGTGCTCCAGGGCCACTTCTATGCCGGCGACAAGAACAGGCCGAGCCTTATCGCCCGATAAGGGGCTTAGCAACTCCTCCGGTGTAAGGCCTACACGGGCAAGCTCGGTCTCGGGCAGGTAGCAGCGTCCGATACGCAAGTCCCTGGGCACGTCGCGGAGAACGTTGGTCAGTTGGAGCGCCTTGCCAAACCGGACGCCCGTCTCCGACATGTACCCCGCATCCCATTCTCTGAGCGCGGGCGTATGGGCCATCGTGATTGTCGTCCAGAACTCGCCCACGCATCCGGCCACGTAGTAGGTGTAACTGTCAAGCTCTTCCAAATCCTTGAACGCCACAAGCCGGCCGGAGTCCTCCTGTGGGAAAATGGTCAGGTCTGTCTCCATGCCCCGGGTGAGGGTCACAACCACAGACCTTACACGGGTACGGTCTTCCTCGGACAACGCTTCCAGCAACGAGAAGGCTTCAGGCAGCGCGGTCAATAGCGCCCGCTCATCTGCCCTAGACTGCTTGTCCGTCAGGGCAGCTCCAATCTCTTGCAGCGCTCTCATGGTCGCCGGGCCTTCGACCAAGCTTCTGAAAGCCAGGAGATGCCCCAGACGTTCCTGGGGCGGTAACAGCCGTGTGTCGGCAATGGTGTCGGCGGCACGAGCGAGCAGGTAGGCCAGGCCCACCGGCTCGCGGAGTCTTTTGGGCAGCACTCGTAGAGTCAGGTAGAACGTCCTGGAAACGCCTCGCAGTAGGCCCGTAAGGAGGCGCTCCCGGTCGGCCCGGACAATGACCGGCAGTTCCACGGGGCTGGAGGAGATGCGTTGTATATCTGCCATTCAAGCAAACCTGACGAGTGGACTTGTTACGGGAAGAGACGAACCATTATTATATCAGATACAGGTCTCCCATTGATAAATTGACAGTCTCTCAAGCTAATCTTATAATTGCCCAGTATGGCCGGAGGCCCGGGTAAGGAACCATCCTCCGCAGAACTACACTACAACACAGCACGCAGGGGGAGCCTGATATGCCGGAGCATGACTTGATAGTAGTTGGCGGTGGCTTCGCCGGAATGCGTGCCGCCATCGCTGCTAAAGCTGCCGGCGCTGACGTGGCTCTGGCCTCCAAGGTGCATCCTCTGAGAAGCCATTCGTCGGGCACTCAAAGCGGTATCAACGCCGCTCTGGGTGCCGGTGACTCCTGGCAGTCCCATGCCGAGGACACCATCAAAGCGGGAAATTATTTGTCGGACCAGGACGCCGTAGAGATTCTGTGCCGGGAAGGCATCCAGGATGTAATTGGCCTGGAGCACATGGGCGTCATCTTCAGCAGGGACGGTGAGGGACGTATTGACGTGATGCCCTTCGCAGGCTCCTCCCGGCCTCGTACTTGCTACGTGGGCGACTCCGCAGGCCACATCATCCTCCAGGTCCTCTACGAGCAGATACTAAGGTGGCAGGTCCACACCTACGACGAGTGGTTCGTCACCTCGCTTCTGGTCGAGGACGGAGTGTGCCGAGGGGTCATAGCCCAGGAGCTGTCCTCGGGGAAACTTCAGCCGTTGCACGCCAAAGCGGTAGTCCTGGCTACCGGTGGCATGGGACGAATGTACCAACCCAGCACCTCCGCCTATACGTCCACCGCCGACGGAGTTGCCCTGGCGTATAGAGCCGGTGTCCCTCTGATGGATATGGAGATGGTCCATTATCACCCCACAACTCTCAAAGGTAGCGGGGTGGTAATTACCGAGGCGGCCCGTGGGGAAGGAGCCTACCTGGTCAACAATGCCGGTGACAGGTTCATGGCATCCTATGACCCTCATTCAATGGAGTTGGCGTCACGGGACACGTGCAGCCGCGCTATAGAGACGGAGATATTTAGCGAAAGAGGTGAGGATGGGTGTGTTTTCCTCGACTTCCGACACCTGGATACGGCCCGCACCGAGGACCGCTTGCCCGAGACTCGGCTTCTGGTGAGCAGGTTAGCGGGCATTGACATCGGGAAGGACCTGGTGCCGGTGCAGCCAGCAATGCACCGTCCAATCGGGGGCATACAGGTAGACACCCGGGGTGCTACTGCCATGTCCGGGCTGTATGCCGCAGGAGAATGCGCCGGCCTGGGGGTCCACGGGGCCAACCGCCTGGGAGGTAACTCCCTGCTGGAATGCATGGTCTTTGGCAGGCGCGCCGGAGAGTCCGCGGCCAACTATGCCAGAGCAAGCCAGCTGCGGAGGGCCTCCGAGTCCTTGCTGGCGGACGAAGAGAGGCGAGCCGGGGAGATAGCCACCCGGAAAGGCGGAGAGAACACCGTAGGCTCTCTACGCCGTGACCTGGCATTGAACATGCACCAAAACGTAGGCACGTACCGGAGCGGAGACGGACTGCAGATGATGGCCGACAGAATCGGTGACCTGAAGGAACGGTACACGCGAGTGGGTATCCCAAGCGCAGGCGGCGCCTACAATCCATCCCTCTCAACCTACCTGGAACTGGGGAATATGCTGGACGTGGCCCGGGTCATCGTTGCCAGCGCCCTGGCACGCCAGGAAAGTCGAGGTGCCCACTACCGGACCGATTTCCCCGATAGGGACGACACCAACTGGCTGCGTCACACCATCGCCTCGTGTAGTCCGGATGGACCAACGCTGACCCATAAGCCTGTTGTAATAACTCAGTGGCAGCCGGAAAGGAGGACTTAGCAATGGAGGTTACCTTTAAGGTCCACCGATATGACCCGTCCAACGATGGCAAAGGAGAGTTTCAGTCTTATCTCCTGAACATTGAGGAAGACGCCTCCATTCTGGATGCTCTGGTGCGCATAAGGGAGGAGCAGGACAGCACCCTCGCCTTTCGGGGCACCTGCCGCACCGGCTTCTGTGGCGACTGCACCATGCGCATCAACCGCCGCAACAACATAGCCTGCGCCACAAACGTCGGCAAGGTCGCCAAGGACGGCGAGGTCACCGTCGAGCCAATCCGCCTGATAGGCAGATTGAAAGACATGATGTACGATATGGACTCAATGGTTTATGACAAGTATAAAGCCACGGAACCCTGGATAGTTCCTGGCGATACCCAACGGGAGCGGGAAAATATAGTGCCCAACGAGGTCATACAGGACTTGCGGAAGGTTATGAGTTGTACCATGTGCTGGCTGTGTGACGAGGGCTGCACCACTATGGTGGTAGACAAGAAATTTATGGGACCCGCCGCCCTGACCAAGGGCTACCGTGCAGTCGCCGACCCGCGCGACAGCAAGACCGCTGAGCGGCTGAGCCGGCTGGGCGACAAACACGGACTGTGGGACTGCTGCCACTGTTTCGAGGCCAGCGAGCATTGCCCCAAAGGGATAGATCCCACTCAACGCATTTTTCAACTACGGGACCGGGCCATCAAGGAGAACATCGGTAGTCCCTCGATACCCACGGTAAGGAACCATTACAGGAGCTTTGCCGCATCGGTAAAGGCCCACGGTTGGCTGGACGAGGCCCGCTTGGCCGTGGAGACCGAAGGACTCACCAACATCAAAAGACAACTGAAGCAATTGCCCCTGGCGCTGAAGGCATTCAAAAGGGGGAAACGGCCCCTGCCTTACCTGCTCCATCCAAA
>JAGWBG010000060.1 GCA_021296015.1 Dehalococcoidia bacterium
AGGCACGGAGATAAAGTCTATTCGCGAAGGGCGTGTAAACATACGCGAGGGCTATGCCAGGCCCCAAGGTGGAGAGCTATGGCTGGTCAATGCACACATAGCGACCTATCCCGCCGGCGGTATCTTCAACCACGAGCCCACAAGGCCCCGGAAGCTGCTCCTGCACAAGGACCAGGCCGCCAACCTGATAGGGAGCGTGACTCAAAAGGGACTGAGTATCGTTCCTCTAAGGCTTTACATCAGAAATCACGTGGCTAAAGTGGAGCTTGGGCTGGTCCGGGGCAAGAGGCAGTACGACAAGCGCAGGAGCATCATAGACCGGGACAGAGAACGGGAGGCCCAGCGTTCTCTAAAGCGAGTTGTGTAAGCACTGGCGTTATCAAGATACCCCGGCGAAAATCTTGAGCAACGCCATCTCTGCCAGCAACGTATTTGATATAATGGATTAGTAGTACATCACGTCAGGTTCCGGATGCGCCCTTCCGGGCCAGCCGAGAAAGACCGCCCGTCGGACTCTAGTGCAGACTCAAGAACAAAGCGGGCGGCGCTATGACTTGACCGCCTATCAGGAGACAGATGCCAAGAACGCTGACCTACCGGGGCATTGTCGCGCTCATTTCACTGGCCTTGCTGGCTGTGGCTGCTGCCTGTGGTGGCTCTGAGCCTGAGGAGTTAACCTTCGACCTCACCATATCCGACCGCGGTCTCGACACGGACACGGTCAGGGTGAAGCATAACGACATTGTGACCCTCAACTTCAACGCGGATGAGGGTGGAAGCGTCCACCTTCACGGGTACGACATTGATGATGAGGCGTCGCCAGGCGAGGCCGCTACCATAGGGTTCACCGCAGACGCCACCGGTAGATTTAGAATCACCTTCCACCCCGCCGGCGCGTCTTCCGGGGGCCACTCCGAAGGAGGAGGGCATGGTACGGGACAAGGCTCCATGTCGTCCATGAGTCATGGCCCCGTGGAGTCCAATGTGCCGATTGGCGTGGCCCTGACTGCAGAGGTCGAAGACGGGGGCGGCGTCAACGTTCACGTTATGACCGAGGGCTGGCGCTGGGCGCCTGAGAACGTCAACGGGGCCAACGCCGACGGCGAAGGACACGCCCACGTCTACGTTGACGGCGAGAAGATTGGCCGGGTATATGGCCCTCGTTACTACCTAGGGCGTCTGGAACCCGGGGAGAGACATATCCGTGTGGCCCTCAACGCCAACGCTCACAATGACCTGCTGGCTGGCGGGGAGCCGGTTGAGGCCATGACAATGGCAACGGTCCCGGAGTCTAGCCACATGGACAGTATGGATGCCGCCTTGGTGGAGGCCCAGTCGCCAATGTCCCTGGAGATAATGGCCCATCCCGAACCTGATAGTGGATACAACCTGCAAGTTATCCCCACAGGGTTCACTTTCTCCGGTGAGGATGTGGGACAGGCCCACGTTAGCGGTCAGGGGTACGCCCTCCTCAGTATAGACGGCGAAGTGTACACGCGTCTATACGGCCCCTGGTTGCAACTGCCGACCCTGGCACCTGGTATGCACGAGATCGTCGTTAGTTTCTCCACCAACGACCACAGGCCCTATTCATGGAACGGGGAGCGCGTGACCGCCGCGACGACCGTACACGTGGAGGGACAAGAAGAAGAGGGTCACGGAGAAGGCGCAGATGGAGGACAGGAGCACGGAGAGGTAACGGCGGTGGCAGAGGTGGAGGAGGTCCCTCTGGGGGTGCTCGAAGTCCTGCCCAGATAAGACCCGGACGGGCATTTTCCCATGGCGTCTGCAGAGGAGGACGCGTTGAAGAGCACAGCGACAACGGTTGGACAGTACCTGGACGAGTTGCCCCCGGAGCGTCGCCGCGCCGTGTCCGAGGTGCGCGCCGTGGTCCTATCCAACCTCCCGGAGGGCTACGAGGAGATTATGGACTTTGGCATGATTGCCTACGTGGTGCCCCTGTCCATCTGTCCCGACACCTACAATGGCCATCCCCTCATGTACGCCGCCCTGGCCTCCGAGAAGAGCTATGTTTCCGTGCATCTTATGAACATCTACGCCGACCCGGAGACCCAGAGATGGTTCGTGGATAGCTACAGGGCCACCGGGAAGCGGCTCGACGCGGGCAAGTCCTGCGTCCGGTTCCGCAAGCTGGAGGACCTGCCCCTGCAGCTCATCGGCGATGCCGTGGCCCGCACGCCCGTTGACGAATGGGTCCGAGTCTACGAGGCGTCCCGCTCCGCCCGTCGGAAGGGACGCCCCAAGGGCTAACATCAATAATAATGCCCCAACCGGAGATTCAGTTTTCTCCCTGATATATCAGGGCATCCGGTTTGAAAGCTCCCCAGGCGAACCAGAAATGGTTGGCGTGGACGATGGGAGTCAGTGCCTTCCCGGTGAGGGGGCCATCCACGGCCTCGCCCAGAATATTCCAGACACTGCCCGTCTCATCGTCCACTATATATTCTCCGTCCCCGCTAAAGCCGAGCTTTCGTCCATCCACCCTGGGAACGAACACCCCCGTAGCGCCCACGTCCCTGGACTCCCGTATGGAGCTGCGGTCCAGGGCTGACACAGTCCCGGCCTTGAAGAAGACCGTCATGTCCTGGCCATTTACCGAGTAATTGATGACCCCCTCCCTTTCCAGGGCTGAGAATGGGAAGGACACATCCACGTCTCCGATGGTCACCGCCACGACCCGTTCCTTGGGCGGAAGGCGACCGTCCGGCTCGTCAAGTAGCAAGAAGGGCGGATTATCCACCCGGTCATAGCCGGTGTAAGGATTGCTGCCGTATGACCTGGAGAAGCCCGTATCTCTGGAAAGCACCGTGCCGTCGGCATTGGCGGCCTTGAAATCTTCCCATGAAACGATTTGAGCCGGGAGGAAGGTGAGGGCCTTTCCTGTAAGCTCTCCAACGATGGCCTCTCCGGTGAGTTGCTGCCACCATGACTCGGTCTGTCGGTCCCACATAATCAGGTCGCTGTTACGCAGGTTGCCCGAGGTCCCGAAGTCGTAAGTGACCCCGTCCAGCCTTCTGTCAAAGGCTATAGCGGAGTTGCACAGGGGGCAGAAGGTGACGGTTACCGGCACGTCACCGACCATGTCGTTAACTATCTCGTGCCAGGTCATAATCTGGAGTGGGTAGGCCCTGGCATCTCCGTCAATCTCCAGGGCGATAACCGGCTGCTGGCCGGCAAGCCACCCGTCGGCGTGTTCGGGTGACACGAACTTGGGGGCGTCTATGGGGGGAATGCCGTCGGGGGGTGGGCCGCCGGAGATAATCTCGCTATATGGAACGCTGTGCCTGCTGAAGTCGGTCTCCCAACCCCGGGTGGAAAATCGGGCATCCCTCAATGCTCTCTCGAAATCGGGGTCCGGTGCCACGAGTTCGCCGGGTTTGGAGGTATCGTCCGCTTTAGTCGTTGGGGTGGGAGTGGTCGTGGGCGAGGCGGTCGTCTCTGCAGCCCCCTCGTCAGGCGTAGGGGCGGCGTCCGTTTCAGGTGTTGGGGTGCGAGTAGGTGTGGTCGTGGGTGAGGGTGAAACGGTTGGGTCCTGGCGATTTGACGGGGAAGGGTCATCCGAACCCGAAGTGCAGGCCAGGCCCAGGCTGGTGACGATTATGACTAACCCTATGAGGCCGAATGCGACCAGCATAATAGTCAGGTTCTGCCGTTTGACCATCGGTTTCTCTCCGCTCTATCCGGCCGGGGTGCCTTTTTCCCTTACTGACGGACTGTAATATAGGGTTGCTCCTAGATATGATGTAAGTCATGTCTAAAAGATTTACATGGCGTATTGGATAGGTTTACACTGCCTATGGGCTGGGCCAAAGGGTCGTCAATGCCCGAAGGGTGAGACATCGCCAAAAGGGGGTAAGCTATGGAGCTTGGTATGGTCGGACTGGGCCGCATGGGTGGCAATATGGCGCGGCGGCTCATATCAAAGGGCGGCCACCGTGTGGTAACTTACGACCATGATGACGAGGCGGTGAAGGCCAGCGAAGCCCTGGGGGGTTCGGGAGCGACTTCCCTGGAGAATCTTGTCGAGAAGCTGACGCCACCTCGTGCCGTGTGGGTGATGGTCCCTGCCGGGGATGCCACCGAGTCCACTATTGATAGTCTCCTTCCCTTGCTGTCCAGTGGCGATGCCGTCCTGGACGGTGGCAATTCCAACTATAAAGACACCATCCGGCGTGGGGAGAAGCTTCACCAGCACGGGTTGAACTTTATGGACGTAGGCACCAGCGGTGGAGTCTGGGGCCTCACCGAAGGCTACAGCCTGATGGTGGGCGGTGATCAGGACGTGTTCAAGCGATTGGAGCCTATATTCCAGACTCTTGCTCCCGCACCAGATAGAGGCTACGGCTACGTTGGGCCCAGCGGCGCCGGACATTTCGTGAAGATGGTCCACAACGGCATCGAGTACGGGCTGATGGAGGCGTATGCCGAAGGGTTTGAGCTATTGAGGGCAAAGGGCGAACTTGGGCTTGACCTGGCCCAGATTGCCCAAATCTGGCGGCATGGCAGCGTGGTGCGCTCATGGCTGCTTGATTTGACCGCAGCAGTCCTTGAGGATGACCCCAAGCTGGAAAGTCTCCAATCGTATGTGCAGGATTCGGGGGAAGGCCGATGGACGGTGGAGGAGTCCATAGAGCTGGCGGTCCCGGCGCCGGTCATAGCGCTCTCGCTCCAGATGAGGTTCCGCTCCCGCCAGGAGCAGCCCTTTGGCGGCAAGGTGTTGGCCGCCATGCGGAACCAGTTCGGCGGCCACGCCGTGAGGCCCTCCGAGTCCTAGGAAAGCTCTGAAAAACGTCATTCCGGCGGAGGCCGGAATCCATCTCCACCCTGGATTCCGGCTTTCGCCAGAATGACGGGGGCGCTAAATCGTTACTAACTGGCCGGGCTTGCGCACCTCAGACGCTTGGGATGGTGGAGGATTTCTATGAGGTTGCCGGCGGGGTCGCGGATATAGGCGTAGCTGGACCCGTCGTGGCTACGGAATCCACCGCTGGGTAGGGTGGAGCCTATGTCGTCCTCAAGGGGAACGCCCATCTCCTTCAGGTTGGCTATCATCTCGTCCCAGTCGGTAATCTCGATGGCGACGTGGTTTATGGGGCGACTGGGGTCCGGGTTCTTGTAGAGGTGGAACTCCCCCGGTCCCGCGAACATCTCCAGCATCCTGTCGGAGGACTCAGGCCCCAAATCCTTGCGTTCTATGCCGAAAACCTTCTCGTACCACTCTTTGCTGCGCTCTATGTCGGTAATTCCGTAGTTCACGTGGTGTATCATGCTTATCCTGGACTTGGACATATAGCCACCTCCCGGTAAACATAATTCTTCGACCGTACCCGTCTCCGATGGGTAGATGATATATTCGTTGCCCCTCTGCGTCAAGTCAAACCTTGGGCCAACAACCTAGCGACCCTGTCCCCAGGTGTTCCAATGGGTCAGCTCTTGGGCGGGGCGACGCTCGGCAGGTTTGAAGTCGGTCCCCGTGAAGTAGGCGACGGGAACCAGGGCCGCCTGTTCCACGTTATCTGGGAGTCCGAGAATATCGGCGGCTTCCATCTCATGCACCAGGTGGATGGTGGTCCAGGAGGACCCAAGACCGCGAGCACGCAGGGCCAACTGGAGTGACCACCCGGCCTGAATTATAGACCCGTATATCGTTGCATAATAAAAGGCATTGTATGTGCCTCTGCCGTATTGGTTTGGGGATTCTTGAGTCCATCCCTCGATGCAGGGGATAATATGCACAGGGACGTCCTGGAGATGGACTCCCAGAAAGGTGCTGGACTCGCCAACGCGCTGCATCTGTAAGAGGCGTGGGTCGTTCTCGTCGTACTGCGGTCGCCGGCCACTTTGAAAGTCCCTGTAAGTGCCAAGCCCCTTGCGGTAGACCTCTGCCAGACCCGCCCGCTTTTCCGGGTCCGTGACGACCATGAAATGCCAACCCTGAAGGTTAGAGCCGGTGGGTGCCTGAAAGGCAATCTCGATGCACCGCTCAATGACCTCCGGCTCTACCGGGCGGCTGAGGTCCAACCGCTTGCGTACACTGCGAGTGGTAGTTAGCAGATGGTCTACGGTAGCCAGGTCCATGTCATATCTCCTCGCTGTAATGCCTTGATGTAATGATCCTGCATTCGGCGGTCTAGCCGGGTTGACCCCAGGCGTTCCAGTGGGTCACCTCCTGGACAGGCCTGCGCTTGGCGGGCTTGAAATCGGTGCCCTTGGTATAGGCTACCGGAAGCAAGGCTACCTGCAGGACGGTGTCGGGGATTCCGAGGACCGCCGCAACCTCTTTCTCGTACACCAGGTGGACCGTAGTCCATGCGGTCCCCAGGTCGCGAGCACGCAGGGCCAGCATAATGGACCATACGGCCTGTAGGATGGACCCGTACAGAGATGCGTTATAAAAGGAGGTTGGTATCGGCGCTTCAAACAGGTGGGGCTGTTCCACAGCGCGAGTGTCAATGCAGGCGATGATGAATGCGGGGGCCTGGTGTATGTTCCGGTTCAGGTAGTCGCTGGAATCAATCATGGCTTGATTCTGTACGCCGCGCCGGTCTCCCGGAGCGTACTGGGGTGGGTGCTGCCTTTGCAGGCTTCCATAGGTCTCCATTGACCTGCGATAGATGTCGCCAATGGCCTTTCGTTTCTCCTCGTCCGTGACCACGACGAAGTGCCAGTGCTGGGAGTTGGCGCCGGTTGGGGCCTGAAGCCCGATTTCGATGCACCGCTGGATAACCTCCGGCTCCACGGGGCGCGTGAAGTCCAGGCGCTTGCGCACGCTGCGGGTGGTCGTGAGTATGTGGTCTATTGCGTCAAGGTCCATGTATGTGCCTCCTCGCGATGATAGAATCACTATGTTAGTGGCCTAAGAGCCTGCCCCGTACTTGATACGAGGTGAGGGTGATGAGTGGCGGAGCAATCCCCCTCATCCCAACCTTCTCCCACCAGGGGAGAAGGCACTTTATAAACAGGCTCTAACGCCGATGTCCCCAGGTATCCCAGTAGGTCAACTCCTGTCCGGGAATCCGCCGAGCAGGCTTGAAATCCGTGCCCTTGAAGTAGGCAACGGGCAGCAAGGCTGCCTGTATGATGTCGTCGGGAACTCCCAATATGTCGGCGGCTTCTTTCTCGTACATGAGATGGAGGGATGTCCAGGATGAACCCAGACCACGAGCGCGCAACGCCAGCATAAGGGACCAGGTAGCGGGATAAATGGACCCGTATATGGCGGCGTTGTAGGCGTTCCCGTATTCCGTCAGCCGGGAAAGGTGCGGTGCCTCCTCCATACGCCCCTCAATACATGGAATTATATGCACGGGGACTTCATGGAGGTGCTCTCCGAGATAGAGGCTGGACTCGCTTACCCGTGCCCTCTGGGCTGCCCGGGGGTCGCCGGCCGGAAGCTGAGGTGGCTGGGCAGCCTGCATCTCGTAGTAGGTCTGTCGCGCCTTGCTGTATATCCGGGCCAGGCCCGCACGCTTTTCCGGGTCGGTGACGACCATGAAACGCCATCCCTGGAGGTTCGACCCCGTAGGGGCCTGAAGGGCAATCTCGATGCACTGCCGGATG
>JAGWBG010000061.1 GCA_021296015.1 Dehalococcoidia bacterium
CCCACGACGGTGGCGTCGAGAAGGTCGTTAACCATCTGGAAATGCTTGTCCGAGTCTATTGTTCCCATGTTGTCAGCATCAAAGGGGCTGTCGTCCTGTTTGCCACTCGCCATCAGCACTGTCGCGGTGGTATTGTTTGCCGTCCAGGTGCAGCACCTCTGAGTAATCGCCTGTGCTCCAATCGTCCAATCCCTCCACAATTATGTGCACACCCTCCCCGAACACTACTGTTGCCGAGGTCTTTGTCTCGTACCAGTCCGGGTCCTCGGGCAATAGGGGGGTATGCCAGCCGTGTAACTCGTACCTGTAGGATGCGACGGTCGTGTTCTCCGTCTGGGCATTGACCAGGATTTCCTGGGCAGCGATGTCCTTAGTAGAACTGGACAGGACAAGGGCCAGCGTCGCTGCGAGTGCCGCTATGCCAAGTATGGCAAAGCCGACAAAATATTTTGACCTGAGTAACATTGGAGCCCTCCCGTGCCGAAAGTGTCCGCCGCCTGCTTCTGCCAGCCCGGGAGAGTGTGGGCGTAGATGTCCGACGTTATACTCTCCTCTGTGGGGGGCCTGAGATATGACGTCTCCCCTGCCTGTAGCAGACAGGGGAGACGTAACTTTGCAAATATCTCGGACTCATGGGGATGGTCCGATTTTTGGGCCGTCAAACGCCCACGTTGGTAGCTACACTGACACGCAGGCTATACCCATCCCCACATTGCTGTTCTCCTCCGGGAGAGGGGGCTCTTCATTCCAGGAGGCGCCGCCGTCGTGGGTGCTGAATATCTGGCCCAAGCGGGAGACGAAATACACCTGCTCCGGGTGCTTATCGTTTATCGTGATTCCCATGATTGTGCTGTTGGGTTTCACGCCGTGGTCGAAGCGTTCCCACGTATCGCCCAGGTCCTTGCTAATCATAATCCCGCCCTCTTGAGCACCCACGTTCAGGCCTATGCCGGCGTAGAGGGTGTTGGGGTCGTCGGGGGCCACCTTCACGCACCGGGAGTAGTAGACCTGAGAGAACTTGTCAATGTGGGTGTTCTCCCAGGTGGCGGCACGGTCCTTGGTGCGCCATACGCCCGTCCGGTTGGAGACAAAGACCGCCTCCGAGTTGTGACCGCCTACGGTTATTGCGTGGGAGTCCAGCATGTCCACCAGGGGTGCAAGGTTCTTATTGGTTATCTCCCAGTTCTTCCCGCCGTCCAGGCTCCGGGCGGTGCCTCCCACCTCCAGAGCGGCGTACATGTGCTCAGGGTTGGCGCGCTCTATAGCCAGGCCAAGGATGCGGATTGGGAAGGACATCTGCACCGCATCGGGGTTGACGATGGTGGACATGTACTTCCAGTTATCTCCGCCGTCGTCGCTGCGGTAGACCTCGTTGCCCTCCGTGCCCAGGTACATTACACTCGGGTTGTCAGGACGGAAAGCTATGGACAATACGTTTCGCCCCTCGGCCAGTTCGGGCCTCCTCCAGGTGTTGCCACGGTCCGTGCTCTTGTAGAGACCGCGTTGAGTGCCAATATACATCAGGTTGGGGTCTTGGGGATGGAAAGAGATGACCCGCGTTGCGGGACCCGGCGGAAGACCCTCGCTCTCGCTCAAGTCATGCCAATGGTCGTCACCGGCCTCCTTGCTCCAGAAACCCGGCGCGCCGGAACCAGCAAGGTTCCCTGCTCCTACATAGATGTAACTCTTGTCTGCCATGACTCCTCCCTAATTCTTAGATTGATTACCATGAAAGCCCGCTTCCTCCCCCCTTGTGGGGGAGGATTGAGGTGGGGGTTATCACCCCCATCCTAACCTTCCCCCATCGAGGGGGAAGGGATTTTACGAATGTCCCCTTGTGTGGGCGCAGGAGCGCACATCTGTGCGCTCCTGCCAAGACAGGATGAGGTGGAGGAGTTACCCTGACACAATCGCCAGGCCCATGGTGGTCTTGGCACCCTCGGGAAGGGAATGTTCCTTCCAGGTGGCACCGCCGTCCTCAGTGCCGATTACCTGACCGGAGAGGGTGCAGAAGAACACCTGCTCCGGGTGCTTGGGGTTTGCCTCCACGTGGAAGGTGGTGGCAGTGGTGTCCACGCCGTGGTCAAACCGCTCCCACGTGTCTCCCAGGTCCTGGCTGCGCATGACCCCGCCCTGCTGGGCACCGAAGTTCAGGCCAATTCCGGCGTATATGGTGTTGGGGTCGTTGGGCGCTATCACATTACACCGAGAGTAGTGATGCCCTGAGAACTTCTCAACGTGGGTGTTCTCCCAGTTGCTGCCACGGTCCCGGCTGCGCCAGATGCCCGTCCGGTTGGACACGAAAACGTTATCCGACGAGGCACCGCCGACGGATATGGCATGGGAGTCCAGCAGGTCCACGAGGGGTGCGAGGTTCTTGTTGATTATCTCCCAGTTCTTTCCTCCGTCCAGGCTTCGCGCCGCACCGCCAACTTCCACAGCGGCGGACATGGCATCGGGGTTGTTGGGTTCCAACGCCATGCCCAGTATCCTGGGAGGGAACCCCATCTGGACCGCATCCGGGTTGATGATGGTGGACAGGTACTGCCAGGTCTCACCGCCATCGTCGCTGCGGTAGACTTCATTGCCCTCGGTACCCAAGAACATCACGTCCGGGTTGTTGGGATGAAACCTGATGGGGAACACGGTCCGCCCCTCGGGAAGCGTTGCTCTCTGCCAATGGTTACCGCCGTCCTTGCTCAGATATAAACCCCGCTGAGTCCCTATGTACACTTTGTCGGTGTTCTGCGGGTGGACAACTATCTCTCGCGCCTCGGGCGACGGGCAAAGGCCGTTCTCGGAAATCTCTTCCCAGTGGTCATCGCTGATCTCCTTGCGCCAAAACCCGGCGGAACCGGAGCCGGCGGGGTTGCCTGCCCCTACAAAGATATACGTCTTGTCTGCCATATTACTTCCTCCCCTTCTAAAGTTGTAGCATGGGAGACTAGTTGATAGGGACACATTCCGTTCCTATTCTGGCCCCATCACGTGCCTCCTCCACAGTGGAATTTCATCATAAAATTAACCCCTTGTCAACCGTATTTACCTGTGTTACTCTTGACGAAGGACGCTCAGGTAGCGGTGTCGCCGCGATTTGGATTAGCGTTTACGAGAATGTTAAGGGCCGGATGTATTGGTCACCCGTATACGTCTCTATCAAAAGGGCCAGCCGGAGAATTGGCACTTCAACCGAGGGCTAATCCCCCGGAGTCTTCGGGACAGTGGTCCTACCGACGTAGGGATAACTGCATAATCCCCTCGCCGTCCGTCTTGGGGGCCCAACCAGTGACCGATAACCATCACCTGGAAAAAGCCCGGGAAATCGGGAACAGGATAATCTCGAACGTTGAGAAGGTCATTGTAGGCAAAAGAGACCTGGTTCAGCTAGGCGTAGCAGCGCTATTTTCACGTGGGCACGTACTAATCGAGGGTGTTCCCGGTGTTGGGAAGACGATGCTCGCCAGAAGCATATCCAGGTCCCTTGGCGTGACCTTCGGACGTATTCAATGCACCGCAGACCTTCTGCCCAGCGATATTACCGGTGTTTACATATTCGACCAGGGCACCCGAGAGTTTAACTTCCGCCCCGGGCCGGTGATGGCCCACATAGTGCTGGTGGATGAGATTAACCGAGCCTCGCCCAAAACTCAGTCGGCCCTCTTGGAGTGTATGGAGGAGCGCCAGATTACCATAGAAGGGACCACTCACCCCATGCCGGACCCGTTCCTGGTATTGGCAACCCGGAACCCGACTGAGCACGGAGGCACTTTCCCACTCCCTGAGACCGAACTTGACCGTTTCCTGCTGCGTGTCCAGATGGACTACCCCACTCCCGAAGAGGAAATATCCATCCTGGAGCAGCAGCTGCCCGTTCATCCCATTGACGCCGTGGAACAGGTTGCCGATGAGGAAGACATTCTCTCCGCTCAGGCGGCTGTGCGAGAAGTCTACGTGGACCGGCTGGTGAAGGAGTACATAGTTGGGCTGGTGAACGCGACTCGCCAGCACCAATCGGTTTATCTGGGTGCTTCGCCCCGTGCGTCCCTGGGACTCCTCAGCCTGGCCCAGTCCCGCGCCTTGCTTGAGGACCGGGACTTCGTGGTCCCCGACGACGTGAAGATAGTCGCTCCCGCGGTCCTTGGGCATCGCATGGTATTGACTGCCGATGGCCGGACCAGTATGAGCGAAGACGAGGCCATCTTGGAAATAGTTGATTCGGTCCCCGTCCCCGGGACAGTCGCAGCTGAACGGTTCCCCTTCCCCAGGCAACGCGGCTGAAAGAGCGAATAGCTTTCTGCCGGGAGATGAGTTGCAGTGTCATCCCCGGCGCGTGGAGCATCATTAGCTGACGTGGTGTGAAGTCGTCATGTGGAGAGCCGCCTGGATAGTTGGGTCACTCATAACTGTGCTGGTCCTTGCCATGATTACCGGCTTCCAGCCCTTGTACTGGCTTCTTTACGTGGTGGTGGCCGGCGCAGTAATCGGATACCTGTGGGCTTGGGTCCAGAGCAGGGGACTGGAGACCGACGTCTATACGCTTTCTCCTCATCCTCAAGTCGGACAGGCTGTCAATATCAGAGTTACGGTAAAGGAGAAAGTAGGTCTGCCTCGCATGGGTCTGCGTGCCCGTCTTGTTGGCGATTTCGTCAATATGGACGAGGATGAATTCAGCCTACGTCCCAAGGGCACCACGACCTGGACCGTGTCGGGTCTCTGCCAGCGCCGGGGCCTGAACAACATCGGCTCTCTGGCCATAATGTCCGGTGACCCCTCGGGGCTGGCAAACCTGGAATGTTATGTGGGTCAGCCCCGCACTACCCTTGTATACCCTCCAACTGTTGACCTGTCTCGGACGCTGGTTGAGGGCCAGGTGACAGGCGGAGAGATGGGCGAGTCCGGGCCGTTGGTTGGCCACAGCCCCGCAGCCTTTATGGTCCGCAAGTACATCCCCGGGGACAGCATGACCCACATCCACTGGCCCACCACGGCCCGCATGAATGCGCTGATGACCAAGGAGTTCGAAGGTGCGGGAATCAACGAGATTTGGGTCTTTGTGGACCTTCAGGAGTCCGTTCAGGTCGGCACAGGTGACAACGGCACTGAAGAATATTGCATCACAATCGCGGCATCGTTAATAAAGACCCTCGTTCTGGATGGCCATGCCGTTGGGCTGGTGACACAGGGGGACCAGGCCTACAGATTCAGCCCGGCAAAGGACCCCAATCACATGTGGTCAATGATGGGTGGCCTGGCCCTTGCCCGGGCCAGGGGGCGCACACCCCTGGCAACCCTCATATCGGAAGAGGGTGGCAATCTGGGGCCTGGTACTGTGGCGATGATTGTCGGGCCCTGGACAGGCCCCAATATAAGCAATCTCTTTCAATTTCTAACCCGGCGCGGGATACTTGTGGTCCCCATCTTCCTGGATACTGCCAGCTTTAGCCGGCCCCTCGGCTCACTACGTCCATCCGATGCCCGGGCGGAAATCCAGGACTCGGCCTTTGTAGTAAGACGGGGAGACGACCTTTCGTCCACGCTGGGCATTGTGCTGGATAGGCTGGCAAGCTTGTAGGGTTCTCCAAATTGCTGGTTGCTGGAGCAGATGGTGTTTGAACCTTCCAATCGAGGAAAGCTCTTATCCCTTCGGGAGGTCTTCGTCCTCCTTCTTCTGGGACTGCCGCTGCTGGTCACTGCGTCAGCCATCGAAGCTGCGGACTGGGTAGACGGGCTGCCCTCCCTGAAGGCCCTAGCCCTGGTCCCTCTGGTGATGTGGGCCTATCTGGCCAGAAGTTCGGTATCCGGTTGGGTTGGTCATCTCATTGCGTTCCTGATTGGGCTGATAGTGGCCTTCATCCTTGGCTCCATTACCATCTCCGGGTCCGGCGGTCCGGGGGGCCTGGCAAGGGAGCTGGGGACCATCGGGAGCAGTGGGGGAGACAGAGGCGCCAGCATGATGGGGGTGTTTCTCATTGCGGTTACACTCTGGATGGCACACGCATCCGTCTGGCTGGCCTACCGAAAGTCCCTTTCCCTGCTGGCCGCGTTGCCGGGCCTTGGGGTGCTTCTGGTATCGCTGACCTTTCTGCCCACAAGCTTTTACTGGTACTTTTTCATGTATCTGCTTGCGGCCGCTCCCGGCATTGCTTATCGCTACAAGGCTCGCTGGAATGTACGAGGTCAGAGAGTTCCCATAGCAGGCACGGTGGTGGCTGCCGTGGTACTGATGGGAATAGCTCTGGTGCCTGCCTGGCAGACCCCGCCTTCCACGGGGGTCGTGATTCCCCTGGCCGCTCAGGTCGAGGAACCCTGGTACTCATTTCAAGAGAACTGGTCAGACCTCTTCCGTGGCGTGCCGGATAGAAAAGATTGGGCCTTTTTCTCACCACCCTACGATTTGCCATTGACGGGGCCTATAAGCCCTAACAACCAGACTCTGTTTGTCGTGAAGTCCACGGAACCTTACCGGTGGCGTATGAGGGTATACGACACATACACCGGCTCCGGCTGGGAGAGCGAAAGTCCTGTTGAGGAGGCGGCTAACGTCGAGGAGATGCCTCTCCTGGATTACGTGGATGATTTACAGACCCGGACGGACGTGGAGGTTAATGTCCGTATGTACTCCAAGGCGAGCACCCTGATTTCTGTGGGTGAACCTTTAAGTGCCAGCATCGAGTCCAACGTGGAGATTTCTCCTCAGCCCAGTTTCAAGCTTTATGTAGAAGGCCCCCAGCTTAGCTACCTTCCCCCGGAGGTAATGGAGCAGCGGGATGGGCTGGCCTCTATGATTCGTACCGGCGGGGAGGTTGAGACCCGTAACAGCCTGGGTGATATGGGGTTCCAGGTGTCCCAGGGGGTGGACTCTGGTGGGGGCATCACCGAACAGAGCGCCGGTTCCCTTGAACCGCCTTACGTGGAGATAAAGCGTGATGACCTGACGATTGATAAACGGCAGACGGAGCCGGGCTTGCCTATGGCCCTCCTAGGCCAGCACCTTCTTGTGCCTCCCAGGCAGTACAGGACCGTAGGCTCCATCTCTACGGCGGGGTCCGACACTCTCAGGGGAGCGGGACAGGACTACCCCGCTTACGTAACGGACAGGTATCTACAGCTTCCCCCTGACTTTCCTGAGACAATAAGGGGATTAGCCCGGGAACTGACTCAGGATGAGGATAACCCATACGACATGTCAGAGGCCATCCGCCGCTACTTGCTCAGCCTGCCCTACAGCGTGGACCTTGTGATTCCGCCTCCGGAACAGGACTGGGTAGAGCATTTCCTTCTGGTACACCGGAAAGGGTATTCTCAGAACTACGCTTCGGCGATGATTACCATGCTGAGGTCCCTGGGCATACCTGCGCGTCTGGTGGTTGGGTTCGCCCCCGGTGTCTGGGACGAGGGCCGTGAGGTGTGGGATGTGCAGGCCAGGCATTATCACGCCTGGCCGGAGGTGTATTTCCCTGGCTATGGCGGGATTGAGTTCGAGCCTCCCCCTGCCGCTGTGCAGCCATCCCTCGAGTACATGGGATTCCGGCCCCAAGGCGACCTTGTGACCACGTCACCAATATCCGACGACTGCATAGACCTGCTTCTAGCGGGCGAGATATGTGAGGATATAGAAGCCCCTGCGGATGACCTGGAGGCCTTGTTTGAAGAGCTGCCGCTACCGGAGGAGGACCCTTCCGATTTGGCAGGCTCAGATGGCAGTGGCGGGAATTTCCTTACCTCTCCCTGGTTATTTGTAATTGTTGGATTCGTGCTGGCGCTGGTAGTTCCGGTGGGAACCGTCTCATACATCCGGCGGGGATTGATACATTTGGGATACCCCACCTATACCTATGGATTGATGTGCTTCATGGGCCGGCTGGCCGGGGTGAAACTGCGGTCTCAAGACACTCCCTGGGAATATAGCTCCCGTCTGGGCCAGGCATTTCCCGAACACGCCGAGACCATAACCGGCATCACCAGAGCGTTTGTCAACATCCGCTACGGCCCGGTTATAGAAGGCTCTGAAGGTGAGACCGAGGGACTGAATCCCTCCTGGCCCAATCTTCGCAACGCTCTGCTGCGTCATGCCCTGCGGCGGCTTGTACCCCGTCGGTCCACCTCGGGTGAACGTACCTGACGACATCTGCCTGAATACATTCATACTGGCCTGCCGCCACCCGTCATTCCGGCGCAGGCCGGAATCCATCCGTTCTTGTCTGACCCCGCACCAGTCATTCCGAGCGTAGCGAGGAATCTGAGACCCCACCCCCCCCTTATATTCTGGCTTTCGCCAGAATGACGAAAGAGAGGGCGCGGTGCGACTGTGGAGAGAGTGCTCTCAGCGAAGGCCGGAATTCAGGGTGAATACTCTCTCATGGCAAGGACAGGAGAGTATTTCAGAACAATGACATGTGTCGAGCACTGCTAAGTGACACACTGGGGGCTTCGTGCAGCAGTCGGGGTGGTATCCACATCTCTGCTCTGGTTGGCAGACGGGTAAGAGGAGAACGGCTTGGGATAGGCCCTATGGGACAATCTGATGGTATGGCCGGGTAAAAGTGTCCCATTGGCCGGTGTCGGGGTCGTACTTCGAGTTGACAAAGACCTTCCAGTTGGCGTCGTCCAGGTCGGGGTAGTCGGTACGGTAGTAGTAGCCTGGCCATCGGGTCTCTTTCCTGTGTATCAGGTGCCTCACGTGGGCCTCCGCCACCCAAGCGCGGTGGGATAGCTCCCAGCACCTCAACAACTCGTGCAGGTCCCTTGCCCCCAGCTGCTCCAGGTCTTCCCGGAGCATACCCAGCAAGTCCAGGCCCCGTTGTAATACCGGCTCGCTGGTGGTGTACTGGACCGACGTACCGGCGGCGTATTCATCCATTATTTTCTGGAGCCTCACCAGCCCCTGTTTCGGCAGCAGGTAGTGGGGATTTATCTCTTCGCTGGTGGAGGCTCCACGGTGTTTTTCCAGGGTCTTGAGGGGCTGCCAGATCGCCTTTCTAAGCTGGTCCACACGAGCCTTGTCAACTCTTGGGGTATCTCCCATGTCCTGGACGTAGGCCACTGCGGACTTGGCCGCTATTCTGCCCTCGGTGAAGGACCCGGAGGAGAACTTGTGGGGGGCTGCCCCGACGCCGTCTCCCGCTGCAAAGAGGCCATTGATGGTGCTCATCCGGTTATAGCCCCAGCTGTAATCAGGGGTAGCCAGACCTTCGGGGCCGCTGACCCATGCACCCGCCTCGCCGGAATGGGACCCCATGATATACGGCTCAGCCAGGACTATCTCTGACGGCGTATCCTCGGGAGCTATATTCTGGCCGGCCCACATCAACGCCTGAGATATGGTCATATCCAGAAAGTCCTCCCATGCCTCGCCCTTCACTTCTTCAAGCCTGGCTGCATCGCCACCGGCCAGCCGCGCAATGGCCTCCTCGGTCCTGATGTAGATAGGCCCCTTCCCCTCGATGATGTCCAGGTACATCTGGTGGTTCCTCAAAGGTGTGGGAGTGGGCACAGCCGAACCATAGGGTTCGTACTTCCTCAACTCGGACTCCCTGGTTACGGTGTAGTCTTCTCCCAGGGCATTGGTGGCCCTGGCCCTGAAGAACTGGAACCACATGCCAATGGGACCGTATCCGTCCTTGAACCTGGAGGGGACGAACCTGTGCTCCATCTGGGTCATCTCAGTGCCTATGGGAATCACAAGGCCATATACCGAGCCGGTATCGAAGACGGAATACCAATTTCTGCCAAGGCCTTCCCCGGTGGAGCGTGGCCTGAAGATGTTTGAGGCCCCGCCGGCGGTGCAAATGACTGCCTTGGCCCTGAACTCGTAGATATTTCCGTCCCTTACCCCGAAGCCAATGGCCCCTGCGATTCTGCCGGGGTCTCTCTCATCGATGAGCAGGTGAGTGACCAGAATCCTTTCGTAGAGATTCTCCTCGCCCAGTGCAAACCTGGATGGCTCGGCGACTATGGGCTTGATGGACTCTCCATGAATGGGGATCTGCCACCTACCGACACGCTCGTAGGTTCCGTCGGGCTTCTTCCAGATGGGCAGGCCCCACTCTTCCCACATGTGGACTGTGGCGTCTACGTGGCGTCCCACGTCGTAGACCAAATCTTCCCTGGCCAGCCCCATCATGTCATTGCGGACGTAGTTGACGAAGTCCTCCGGGGTATTCCAGCCCCATTTCATGCCCATGTAGCAGTTGATGGCGGAAAGCCCCTCGCCGGTGGCCCCGCTTCGTTCAATGACGGCCTTTTCCACCATAATGACCCTGAGTCCCTTGCCCCAGTAGGAGGCCTCGAAGGCGGCCCCGCACCCCGACATTCCGCCACCGATAATGAGAATGTCGCACTCTATGACCTCGGTGCTGGGCGCTGCTGGCATGAGGTTTACCTCCTGGTGAGAGATAGGCCGTCGGTTGTCAGAACTGGGGACGGCTTGGGTCCGTTCTGATGCTAGGTTCCCGGTGTGGAAAGCTTGCTGACCCCAAGCCAAAGCCCTTCTCCGGCCAAACCGGGTCCTTTGAAGTCTTCTTCATTGGGTTCTATGAACCCTTTATAAGGGTCTGATGAACCAACCGGAGTGCTCCGTACAGGATAGGTGTAGCTCAAAGTACGTCCATCTCGAAACCGTATTTCCCAGGAGATTTCCCGGTCGCTTCTCCTGGGTTTTACTGAAGCGCCCAGCGGTACGAAGTCGGCGTAGCCCCGGACATCAATAGCATCCTGGGGGCAGAGCTTGACACAGTCGAAGAACTA
>JAGWBG010000062.1 GCA_021296015.1 Dehalococcoidia bacterium
AGGCAGAGTGTGAGGGCCTGCTTAGTAATGACAAGGTCATACTTGAGCCTACCAGTGGGAATACCGGAATATCCCTTGCCTTTGTAGGGGGACTCAAGGGATACCGAGTGAAAGTAATTATGCCGGAAAACGTGAGTCCGGAGCGCTCGCAACTGCTCCGGGCCTATGGGGCGGAGATTATTTTCTCCGACGGCTCAAAGGGCACAAACGGCTCGATAGAGGTGGCCCATGAGATAATGGATTCCGATGAGGGCAACTACTTCATGCCCTACCAGTACGGCAACAGTGCCAACCCGGGTGCCCACTATGAGACCACCGGCCAGGAGATAATCAACGACCTTCCCGATGTGGACATGTTTGTGGCAGGGCTTGGCACCGGCGGTACCCTCATGGGGACCGGGCGTAGACTTAAAGAACATAACCCCGACGTGAAGATTATCGCCGTAGCCCCCGAACCCGGCGACTACATCCAGGCCTTGCGTAGCCTGGAGGAAGGGTTCATACCTCCCATCCTGGACTTGTCCCTACTTGAGACTCGAATGATGGTCAGCAGCGCAGATGCCTTCCACATGACCAAGGAGCTACTTCAGAGGGAGGGCATCTTTGCCGGCATCTCCTCAGGTTCCGTAGTCCTAGGGGCTTTGAAGATGGCCCAACGAATAGAGAAGGGTAACATCGTGTGTCTCCTCGCCGATGGCGGCTGGAAGTATCTGAGCACCGGCCTCTGGACCAAGGACTACGGGGAGTTGGAAGAGGAAGCTACGGGCAAAATCTGGTGGTGAGAGACCCAGGCCCTGCCGGATGCTGAAAAGCGCTAACACCCTCCAGTCTCTCCAGGAGCATTAGCACTAGCCTCATTCGTTCGTTACCCAAAGATACGGCCCCCGGAATCGCTCCCCACAGTCCGGTCGCCAACGTTGGCGGTGGCCATCCCAATGGCATTGGGTAACCTCATTCACACATCCTCTAAGAGCGCTTGATGCACATTGCATTTTGCAAGCTAACTAGGGGCTGCTGACACCGGATTGCAGGGGCAGGGCAACCATCCGCCGGAGGCGCCCCCTACTGGGAATTACTTGTCCGTCATCCCATCCCCTCTTATTCGCCATTCCTCGTCTGACCTCCCATCCATCCCTCCGAGCGCCCTCCCCACGCCACTCCCCAGGGATCCGGCTTTTGCCGGAGTGACGTAAGTTGTTCAGAATCTCCAATTGTTAGTATCAACACACCCTAGAACCCTCGCTGACCTCGGAATAACAGAAGAGTAACTAGACTGTCATTATTTCTAAACAAATAATTAATATTCTTGTTGTAATATTCAATTGGTGGCCACAGATTGGCAGGCTAGTTCTAAGGAAGGGTGCTCCGGGCCCGAACGGTTAGGCAGCCCCTGTTGACGAGGATAGTATGTGAGGATATGTGAGATGTTGCGTCTAAAGGGATGTGTCCGATGTGGTGGCGACCTGGGTATGAGCTATGAGGACTGGCAATGCTTGCAGTGCGGCAGATACTATTACATATCCGTGCCCTGGAATCCCCTGCGTCACCGAGAAGGTGCCTGGGGCAATACAAGCAAAGTCCCAAAGGTAGGCGATGAACCTAAAAGACGACGGCGGGGAAACGAGTCCAAAAAGAGTGTGATCGCCGTATAAGCTTGTGTATCAGGGAGTCACCCAATTTGGTAAGCAGCCGGGAGCCTGCACTGGGAGCATTAAGGGGGTGTAGTTGGTTGTCCTGCTAGCCATAAACCCCAGTACCCGAGAGACGGGATGGGCAGTCTTCTCGGGAGACCCCTATCCCAATCGGCCAAGGGGCGCTGCCCAATGGAGCGATGGGTCCACGTTGCCGTCCTCAGTGGAGAGGGTCCAGGCCCATCCCCACTGGCAGCTTGTGGATACCGGAGTAATTACAGCCCACTGTCGAAACCGGAGGATGGTGGTTGAAGAGCGTATCAAAGCTATAGAAACGGAGCTTGATCGAATATCGGAGATGTGGCGGCCCTATGACGTGGCCTGTGGGAACCCGTTCCTCGTACAGTTGTCCCACCAGCAGGAAGGGCTTGAGGTGGTATGCAATGCCCTGAAACGCTGGGGACAAGTTCGTAGTTTACCCATATACTCCTACTCTGTCCGGGAGATAAAGTCGGCTATACTGGGCCGACATAATGGAGCGGGGAAGGAGTTGACCTACGCAATGATGACCCGGTGGGGATTGCTGGGCACAGAGAAAACCACCCATGAGCTGAAGGCTATCTCCGTGGGCGACTACCACCTCGTGCGTCAAAAAATGGCCACGGACATAGAATTTTAGGGACCATTGGTCCGGTACTGTGAAGACCCGGCCATGGTGGGTGCTGAGAAGCGCTGCACAGGCCGGGCCTTTCTATTCTTTTCTCGGATGGTGTACAATGTGGGAACCGCTTCTCTGGAGGTAACATGGCTACAGAACATCCGCCCCTTCAACCGCCAGGAGAATATAAGCCCGATGAGTATTACGAAGAGGGTTCCCAGGAGTCAGCCGTCAACTTCTTCGCCGACTCGTTGCACATTTACAGCAGCCTGTACAGCAGCGTCCTCTACTTTGGCGAGCTTCAGGAGGACAGAGAGCCTATATTGAGGGCAAAGATTAAGCTCAGCCCCCAGATGCTCAAGGCCGTGGCCCTTCTGGCTAGAAAGCACGTCAGGGAATACGAGAACTCCGTGGGGCCTATAGCCATTCCCAACCAGGTATTGGAGGCGTGGGAAATCCAGGATGAAAAGTCGTGACATCGGAGAAGGACGTACAGCCCTTCATCAGTGCCGCTTCCCCCGAGGGGTTGGGCCTGAATTTGCTGGACGCAAGCCGCCCACGCAGGGCGATAGAGCACGTGGGCCACAGCGAGGTCTCCAGGGTAATGGTGGACGTGCTCCGTCCGGGAGACCTGCCGCCCGGTTTCAAATGGGTCCTGACCAGGTATATCCCCATTATAGTGGTAGACACCTTCGATGCTTACTGGGTCATGGAGAGGGTCATCAACAAGCTGCACGGCTTCTCCAGAACACAGGAAGAGGCCAAGATGGAGCTTATGGGCAAGCTGGGAGGCCACCTCCATCTACTAAGCTCCCTGGAATCACCACGGATGGCCCCCATCCTGAGACTTGAGTTGGAGTTTCTCAGGGTGGTGCTGCGCCCCGCCGATGGGGGTGGCCCGGAGACAATTTCATCTTCCCCGTCGGAATAGCCCTCTAACAATCAATACGCTACCCTTGGACTCCCATGTCTGATACAATCCCCTGAGAACGAGGCGCACTCACACCGCGCCTCTGCATCTTCAGACGATAGGAGTCCCGACTTGGATACTAGAGATAGCCTGAGCGAACTTGAGGAGCTTTCCTGCGGCAGGACTTACGGGTTTTCCCTGGCACAAGACAGAAAGGCTTTTGATTTACCCGGCGATGAACCCCGATGGCCCCGGGACCGGGTCTGCGACATCAAGCACGTCAAGCTGGAGCTGGTCCTGGATGTGGAGAGCAAGAGCCTCCGGGGCGTGGCTACCCACACCCTCACCCCAATCAACGATAACCTGACCACCGTCGAGCTTGATGCGGCAGAGCTTCAGATTGAGTCCGTAAAGCTTTGCCCGAACGGACTCCCCCTCGACTACTCCTGTGAAGATAATAAGCTCAGGATAGACCTGGGCGCACCCCACAACGCAGTCGACGATCTGACCCTTCAGATTGCTTACCGGTGCACGCCTCGTCGTGGCCTGTACTTCAACGCACCCGACGCCGCCTACCCCGACAGGCTGACACAGGTATGGACCCAGGGCGAGGACGAGGACTCGCGTTTCTGGTTCCCGTGTCACGACTTTCCCAACGAGCGTTTTACCAGCGAAATCATGGTGACCGTGCCGGGTAGCTGGAATACCGTCTCCAATGGAAAGCTGGTCTCGGTCAAAGAGGATGGCCCTACCAAGACCTACCACTGGTCTCAGGACGTGCCCCACCCCGTCTATCTCATGTCCCTGGTTGCCGGGGAGTACACCGAGGTTCAAGAGGAATGGAACGGAGTCCCCATCATCTATTACTCGCCCCCCGGCCGGGAGGAGGACACCCGCCGAGCCTTCGGCAAGACACCCAAGATGATGCAGTTTTTCGCCGAGAAAATCGGCGTCCCCTACCCCTGGGCAAAGTATTCCCAGGTGTCGGTGGAGGACTTCATATTCGGTGGCATGGAGAATACTTCTGCGACCACCATGACCAGTTCCATCCTCCACGACGAGAGAGCGCACGCGGACTATTCCGCCGACAGCATCGTCGCCCACGAGTTGGCCCACCAGTGGTGGGGAGACCTCCTCACCTGCAGGGACTGGTCCCACGGATGGCTGAATGAGGGTTTCGCCACCTACTTCGACCTCCTCTTCAAGGAGCACGACCTGGGGACCGACGAGTTCCGTTACGCTGTCTACCAGGACGCCAACACCTACATTCGGGAGGACTCCGGCCACTACCGACGGCCCATAGTCCATAACGTGTACAACCATCCCGTGGACCTCTTCGACCGCCACCTCTACGAGAAGGGAGGTCTGGTCCTCCACATGCTTCGCTTCCTCTTGGGAGATGACCTCTTCTGGAAGGCGATGCACCATTACTGCGTCAAGAACCGGGGCGGCAACGTCACCACCGAGGACCTGCAGCGGGCCGTTGAGGAGTCCACCGGCAAGAACGTTGACTGGTTCTTCCACCAGTGGGTGTTCAGGGGCGGACACCCTGGCTTCAACGTGAGCTATAGCTGGGAGGAAGATACCTCAACGGCCCAGCTTACCGTTGCTCAGACCCAGACCGCCGATGACCTCACCTCCATATTCCGTATGCCCGTCCAGGTGGCCTTTGTCACCTCAGACGGCAGGCAGACCTTCCGGGTGAACCTGTCCCGGAAAGAGCAGACCTTCTACTTTCCACTGAAGGATAAGCCCAAGATGGTGCAATTCGACCCCGGCTACTGGTGCCTCAAGACCCTGGACTTCACCCCGCCCAAGGAGATGTTGCTGTACCAACTCAAGCAGGATGAGGACGTTATCGGGCGTATCCATGCAGCCCAGGGCCTGGCAAAGCTCGGCGCGCCGGACTGCATAGAGGCCATCAAGGAATCCGTCCTGACGGACTCCTTCTGGGGCGTCCAGGCCGAGGCGGCCAGGGCGCTGGGCACGGTCAAGTCGGAGGCCGCAATGAACGCCCTCATTGAGTGTACGGGGGTCTCCAACCCCAAGGCCCGCCGCGCCGTGGTGACGGCCCTGGGAGAGTTCAAGGATGGGGCCGTCGTTAAAGCCCTCACCCCGCTCCTGCAGCACGACGAGAGCTACTTTGTGGAGGCCGAAGCCGCCAGGTCCATCGCACGTACCAAGCAACCGGAGGCCTTTGACCTGGTGTCCGGGGCCATCGGACGGCCCTCTTTCAACGACGTGCTCACCGCTCAGGCGTTGAGCGGACTTGGGGTGCTGAAGGATGAGCGGGCCATTGCCATAGCCAAGGACATGGCCGCCTACGGCAAGCCGAACCGGGTTAGGGAGGCAGCCCTGGGGTGCCTGGGGGTGCTGGGCGAGGGCAAAAGCGACGTGGTGGAGTTCGTCGCCGACTACGTGGATGACCCGTGGCTGAGGGCCAGAAACAGCGCCATCAATGCCCTTCGGGAGCTTAAGGACGATAAAGCCGTTCCTGCCCTCTCGCGGCGTATATCAAGGGAGTTGGACGGCAGGGTAATACGTAGCTGTCGCGAGGCAATCGCAGCCATCCGCGAGGGGAAGGACCGCAGCGACGATGTGAAGAGGCTGCGGGATGACATGGAGAAGCTCCAGGAGGAGAACCGGAAACTGACGGACAGGCTGAATAAGCTGGAGACGGGGCCGGGGAAGTAGGTAATGGCAGGGAAGGTCCGCATCTGAAGAGAAGTAGAATGAGAGTATTTCTGTTGTTCATCGGTCTGATGGGGCTAATCGTGGCGTGCTCCGGCCCGGAGGCGCCGACATCAGCCACCGTGCCGCCCACACATACACCCGAGCTTCCGATGAACACACCCACGCCTACTTCAGTACCCACCCCGACTCCCGCACAACTCACGTGGCGCGGCCTAGTCATCGCCGAGGAGGACCGATGTGCGCCATACGACTCTGATGATTACCCTTATCCCAGGTCGGTCGAGGGCCTCATAGTAGAGGGGATGGGGGGCATCTATGGGCCATACACGGGCCAATGGTTCAGCAGTATCGGAGATACGGACATTGAGCACATCATCGCTCGCTCAGAAGCTCACGATAGCGGTCTATGTGCGTCCAACGCTGAGACACGGCGGGAGTTCGCGTCCGACCTGCTGAACCTCACGCTCGCTGCACCTGATATAAATCGCTACCAGAAGAGAGACAAGGACGCTGCCGAGTGGCTTCCCAATGAAAATGAGTGTTGGTATGCGGACCGTGTAGTCCAGGTGCGCCAGAAGTACGCCCTCACCATTGACCAGCCTGAAGCCGATGCTCTTGACGCGGTGCTGTCGGTGTGCCCTTCTACGGAAATGCTCGTATATCCCACGCCTACGCAGGCACTACCCACACCGACGCCGGAGGCCACCACAGATGCTCTTCAGCAGTGGGACGATAACGGAAATGGACGAATCACCTGTGATGAGGCACGGGCTCACGGAATCGCCCCGGTCCGTCGGGGTCATCCAGCGTACCAGTACATGCGGGACTCTGACAACGACGGCGTAGTCTGTGAAACATAAAAGGCTCTCTCCGCAACAACACAGCATAGCACGGCGAGCGGAATTGGCTTGACGGAGGCAACGAAAGCAAGCAAGCAACCTCGTGGGAACCTGCATCGGACGTGCTACTTGACCCTCACGTTCAGTTTGGCGAACCCTGCATTAAAGGCACAAGGATTCCAACAGAGACTCTCTGGGCGTTGCACCAAGGGGGAGACAGTAGGGGGACGCTCGCTTACATGTATGACATACCTCAATCAAAGGTTGAAGCAGCCATAGACTGGGAAAAGAGGATAGCTCACGCTGCAAAGACCTAACAGTTCTCCAACCTTCCTTCTCAATGAGAGTCTGCCCTACCGGGTTGCTGAGATGCTAAAGGAGGTTGGCTGTCCCATTACCAGTGCCCGATCATAAGGGTATGAAGGTAAACAAGACCCTGAATTGGTCCATACGCTTGGTCAGAGACGGATGGCGTGGATTACCAAGGATGACGCTGCCAGGAGCGAACACGCCGCAGAAATTGGCCGAGCCCGCATTAGCGTTGTATGGATAAGAGGGGCTCAACGTGAGAGCGGAACGACCCAACGTAATGCCATTAACATTAAACAGTTGCTCCACATGTTAGTCGCAAAAATTGACGACATCGCGAAAGCCGTTGAGGAGGCTCGCGGTCCGCGGTATTTTCTATTGTCGCTGTCCAATAACAGGCCAAAGCTACAAACATTCGGCAAATTCCAGGAAGTTGGGACACGGCTCGCGGGCCCGCGGTAAACGTAGTTTGTCCCAATCGTGGAGAAATGACTTGCTACCCCTAGCCAGCGAACCTACGGCTCGCTTCTGTCCCAGTCGGGGAGGGCCCAGTAGCCCTCGAAGGGTACTTCTACCTGGGCGGGCAGCCCCTGGGCGCGTTTGAGCCTCTGTATGTTGTACAGGTGGGTGATGTGCTCGAAATATCTGTGGCGAAAGGTGGCTTCCAGGGTCAGGTAGGACCTGGATGAGTCGTCGGACTCCCAACGGACTCCCGTGGGATGGGCCTCAGCGAACCACCGCCCCGGGGAAGGGCCGGCTTCTCCGGTCTCTTTGCTACGCAGGGAACCCACCGTCTCCCTTGAGAGTATCGTCTGGGCCACTTCCAGGCCCTGACGCAGCTTCTCAAGAATAGAGTCCAGGTCCCAGTATTTTTCTTCGTCCAGTCGCCGGTCGTGGGGAGATGCGGCCAGGCTCTCCAGGTCATCGCCGCCCAGGTCCGGCAGGCCATTGGGGAAAAGCTGCGGGCCCCACCGCAGCAAGAACCACCTGAAGTCCCCGGAGGCCATGTGGCTCAGGTTGCGGCGGATGCTCCATTTGCTCCACTCCCATTCGTCCGACTCGAAGTCAAGCTGCGGGTCGGTCAGCCCTTCCACCTCGGTAGCTATCATGCGGTAGATTGCCGAATCGAACTGGGGGAACAGGGCGGTCGCCGGAGCATCATCGGGTAGCTGGGTGTCAGGCATAATACGCTCCTACACGTCCAACTCTCTCACATTGCGGGCGTGGGTCTGGATGAAGCCCTTCCGGGGGGCCACCTCGTCGCCCATGAGGGTGGTGAACACGTCATCGGCGTCCACCACATCTTCAATCCTGACCTGAAGCATCGTGCGACTCTCGGGGTTCATGGTAGTCTCCCATAGCTGGTCGGGGTTCATTTCTCCCAGGCCCTTGTAGCGTTGCACCTGCACGTTGCGTTTGCCGTTCATGCTTGTCAGGAACTGGTCCTTGTCGGAGTCACTGAAGGCATACCTGACATCTTTGCCCGACTGGACCCGGTACAGTGGCGGCTGGGCAATGAAGAGATGGCCCTCCTCTATAAGAGAACCCATTCGCCGGTAGAAGAAGGTGAGGAGCAGGGTGCGGATGTGGGAGCCGTCTACGTCGGCGTCGGTCATTATTATCACCTTGTGGTATCGCAGCTTGGTGGAGTTGAACTCATCACCCTCCCCCGCTCCCAGGCCTGCTATGACGGCGCGTATCTCCTCGTGGCCCAGAATCTTGTCCGGCTGCTGCAACACCCTTTCCACGTTGAGAATCTTGCCCTTCA
>JAGWBG010000063.1 GCA_021296015.1 Dehalococcoidia bacterium
CCCAACCCCTCGCGCACCGCTGCCAGGTCTACCTCGCTGAACTCGCCGCCCCCTTCGATTCCTGCCACGATGAGAATGGCAGGGTCGCCGGGAATAATGCGCATAATCAGGAAGACTAGCACAGTAACCAGGAACATGGTGGGGATAAAGAGGAAGACCCTCTTGGCGACGTATACGTGCACTCTATCCCTCTTAGAGCGTGTGCGAAAATCCCGTGGTCGCCTCTCTGTCAAAGGGGCTGGAAGCGGTCATATAACCCTCCCTGATCCCCCCTTGGCAAGGGGAGCAACCTTCACACGTTTTTCCAGATTTATTAGAGGTGGGCTTGGGCCAGGGACCCGAGCCCACCTGCAATTACACAGCGCGGCTACTCCAGCCACAGGTGCTCCCACTTGTTAATGGTTTGTGAGGTGTCTGATATAACGTAAGCTCCGGCCTCTGTTCTGATTCTATTATTCACGAATGTTCCGGAGGTCTGCCAGTTGGTCGTTACATACGGGTCCTCCACCTCAAACAGGAACTCCTCCATGTTTCGCAGTATCTGTATTCTCTTCTCTACATCCTGCTCCCAGGCCTGCTGTTCCAGCATCTCCAGGAACACGGGGTTCTTCCACCGGGTAAAGTTCCTGGTTCCAGGCCCATATATGGCGACCACCCAGTCGTCGGGGTCGGCAATGTTGACCGCGTATCCCAAGTTCGCTAGGTCAAAGTCTCCGGCCACCATGCGCCCAATTGCCGTGGGTGTATCCACCACCTCCACTTCTATGTCAAGCCCCAAGTTCCTCCTCATCTGCTGCGCCCACAATTCGGTCAAGTCGGACCAGTCTCCTATGGTCGAGGCCAATACGACCCTCTTGCCCAGGGTGGAAGGCGGATCGTATCCCTCGGCCTTTAGCAGAGCGATGGCATCATCTATATCTTGTTGTTTTGTCCTGGGACTCGGTGGGTCTTGCCACCCTCCGTAGCCCGGCCGCACCACCAGTTCATCCAGGGTGCTGCCATAAAAGGACTCGGGCGCGAAAGGAGCGCCTATGGGCTTCTGTCCCTGCCCAAAGGCTTCACGTATCTCCCACAGGTCGGTGGCCAACCTGAGGGCCTTTATTATGTTCAGGTTACTCCACGGCTCTTTCTCCACGTTGCCGAAGAAATGCTGTCCCCCGGCATTTCTCCGCCAGAACACGGTGTACCGGTCCTTAAGCTCCTCTCCCAGCTTCACCGTAGCCTCTATGGACAGGCTCCCACCGATGTGGACTCTCCCTGTCGAGTAAGCCGCAGCAATGGTGCCCGGGTCCCTTATGAAGAAGGACTCTATAGTGTCGAAGTAGGGTCGCCCTTCCTTGAAGTAGTCAGGGTTCTTTTTGTGCTTCCAGACATCGCCCCGCCGGAACTTGTCCGGAAGGTACGGGCCGCTGCCGTTTGCGTTTTCCCACAGCTTCAGATCAACTCCTGCGTCAAGGGTGTGCTTGGGGAGTACCTTCATGTTGTCTACTGCAAGGAAATTGAGGAATGACGCCGAGGGAAACTTGAGGTTTACCCTTACGGTGCTGCCGTCTATAACCTCGGCACACTCAGTAGAAGGTCTCAGTAGGCCTGTCCTGGGCCTGGGCCCTGGCTCAATCATTCGGTTGATGCTGAAAGCCACATCCTCCGTGGTGAGGTCGGTGCCGTCTGCCCACTTCACGCCCTGACGAATTTTGAAGATGTAGGTCAAGCCGCCATCCTGCACGTCCCAGCTTTCAGCCAGGTCACCAATCACCTCCGAGGGCTTGATGGGGTTAAACTCCACCACCTGGTTGTAGAGGGGACTGAATCCCCACTGCGCGCACAGGGTACCCGCCTGGTGGGCGTCCCAGTGCTCCGGAGCACAGGCATTTATATGTCGAAATTCTCCGCCCTGCACTCCAACTACCTCAGGGATAGAAGTCGGTTCTGGAGTGGGTGTCGGTGCAACTGGCGTAGGGGTTGGGGGCGCCTGCGCTAGAGGCGTGACCGTTGGTCCGCCGACCGGCGTTGGCGTCTGCAAACTAGGTGTTGTCGTTGGCGTTTCAGTGGGCTCTGGCATAGGCATCGGAGTGTCAGTAGGCTGAGGTATGGGAGTATCTGTGGGGCTCGGTGTTGCTTCATCTCCACCACAGGCGATCGCTATTATCATGAGTAGCATCATTGGGAGAAGAATGATGAAATTGGGTTTTATGAAGTTACGGCCCGGCATACTTGCACCTCTCGTTTCGCTAAAATGCTACGGAGGATTCGAGGGAATAACCCGATTATCCAGCTAGAGAATACATAATCATTATCTGCAATGTCAATAGATTTCCAGCTCCGTGACGAAAATCACAAAATTTACATGATAAAGATTCGTCTTATATGTAGTGGGGTTACGTCCCAAAGAAAGCTCTGAAAAACGTCACTCCGGCGCAGGTCGAAGACTCGCTGGGGAGAGCCGGAATCCAGAGATTTGGAGGGTCTGGATACTGGCTTTCGCCAGTATGACGGGTTGGTGGGTCGCTGTCTTCGACTTATTCTGAATCCCACTAACATTCGGATGGGGAACCGCGCAGCCCTCTCCATCTTTATGTGATATTATGGGCTGCTCACCTAGCCTTATCTGGACAGGCCGTGCGCCTCCAGAGTGTCCTGGGTGTGAACCTTTCCGCCAAATCCCGCATAGGTTCCCGAAGAGGTCTGCTTCAACTGAACGTCCTCCGAGTTGGGCTGCCAGGCTACGCAGATAACCTCTCCGAAAATCCGCTCTATTCTGCGCCACGAATCTCCGCCGTCCCCGCTGTTCCAAGTGCCCCTACCCGTGGTGCCAATGGTAATACTGTAATCGTGTGGCATTAGCGGCAGCCCTCTTCCCTTTCAGGACATCCTTATCGTGATCGCTATGGTGATATGATAGCTTAAAGGCAACATGATTGCCATCAGCCGCCAATCTTGGTTTGGAAAACAAAAAGCTGAGTTGACAGGCATCCGAACTTCAAGAATACTATGTGCCGACCCGATTCTGGACCGTCCGGAGACCCCAGTCCAGCCCAAGCGGAAAACTCAGACCACATAATATTGGGTGGAGGTATGAAAATCCCATGATTGCACAGATTGTAGAGCACTGGATTAGCCCCGACGCAATGGAGCAGGGCGAAATGCTGTACCGTGACAACGGTGCGGCTATGAAGAAGGCGCCAGGCTTCGTCATGCGTATGGTGTGGGTATCCAAGACCGACCCGCATAAAATCACCACAGTAAGCATCTGGCGCGACGAGGAATCGCAGCAAAACTGGAACCAGAAGAACACTGGACACATACACGACGAGTTCGGCGTGCCGCCCAGGGTCCCGCCGGGCACTGAGTACTACGAAAAGTACAGGGACCTACCCAGTCCCCTGGCGCGGGATGCCGCGGTTGAGGACTACGACGTGATTGAAGCCAGCCTGTGACACCGAGCACGACTACTGTTGGTCCTCAGTGCGCCGGGTCAAGTTTCACGAACGGGAAGTGAGTCATGCCTCTAGCAAGTGTCAACGGGACGGAAATCTATTACGAGGTCCACGGTAGTGGCCCCCCTATAGTCCTGGCTCACGGAATCGGTGGAAACCATGCCATCTGGTGGCAGCAGGTCCCCTATCTATCTGAGTGGTACACGGTTGTGACCTTCGACCATCGTGGCTTTGGAAGGTCAAAGGAGATTCCAGAGGCCCCCCACCGCAAGGACTACGTAGATGATTTGCTCGGCCTCTTGGACCATCTGGAGATCAAGCAGGCTGCGTTAATAGGTCAGTCCATGGGTGGGACATCCTGCCTCGCGATGACGGGGTGGCACTCGGAGCGTGTGGCGGCCCTGGTTATGTCGGACACAATTGGCATGATGGACCACCCTGACGTACAACCCACCCCCGACTGGCTTAAAGTGGGAGAAGGGTTGAGCCAGGCTGACCGTGCACTGTCCAGGACCTTCCAGGAACGGAACCCGGCCCTCACCGAGCTATTTCTTCAGGTGAACAGCTTCAATAAAGCTAATCGGCACACGGTTAGGGTCGAGGGCTACAAGGGACCGACCCCGGAGGAGGTCGCAAGATCTGGGGTGCCGGTGCTCTTCATCTTGGGCACCGATGACCGGATAGTAGACGCTGATGCCCTGCGTAGGGCGCACAAGCTCGTGACAGGTTCTAAACTGGTGGAGATGCGCGGTCCTGGGCACTCGGTAAATTGGGAGCAACCGGAGGTTTGGAACTTCGTGGTGCGTAGCTTTCTGCCAGAGGTGGGGTACAGTGCCAAAGCGACCTAGCATCGACTCTGAACTATAGGGAGGCCACCGCAGGAGGCGACGAGCGGAATCGCTGAAGGACTGCTGAGGTGGGGTCTGGAGAATGTCGGCATCCATGTCGGCAATCGGGCACTAGCGCCTACTAAAGAAATCAATCAGACACACCACCGTCACGGCGATGGCAATAAAGCCGAATATTCCGAGTAGGATGATGCCCTCGTAGTACATTGCCTTAAGGCTCTTCTCGCTCAAAAGATTCTCCTTGTTCCGCCTCCATTACGCCTCCTTCACCCCAATCGCAGTCACCCCACATGAGTTTGGCGGCGAGTATCAGGATGTACAGATTTCGTCGGCTACCCATGGTCAACGCTCGCCATGGATAGTTCTTCCTCCAGCGTTCTGCGTCACGAGCTGCATGCCGGACTGACCATTCCTTCTGCCCTGGGGACCTAGGGCGCTCGAACCATTCCAGAACCGCTCCGATGATTATCACCAGCAGGGCAAATATCATCGGCACGGCTATCACGCCGACGGGCAACACTAGCACCCACGAATTGAAATCCAGCACTGCGGTCTCAGAAGGTGGACTATCCCCGCACGTGCGGGGGAGCCCGAATACGATACTCACCAGCCCAGACTTCAAACTATGGTAGCGTTGAAATAGGGAGCTAGCGGTCAGGTATGAGCCTGTGGCTCCCGCCTCCTTCGATAATCTGGGTGGCCACGCGCTGTCCGGTCTCTCTCAGCAGACGCTCGTCCTCCTCTTCGGTTGGCGCGGGAGGAATATGTATCACAGTGTTGCTGCCATAGGTGGGAACGATGGTGTACGGTTCCCTTACGATGCCAGGCGGGTCCTCTCCCCGCTGTACCGCTCTTATGCCCTCTCGTATCAGGTTTCGGAGCATGATGACACCCTTATCGGTGGATACCAGTCGCTCCATTGCGTGGATTGCAATGGGGCGTTGCGACACCTGGGCATCGTAGTCAGAAGGGATACGCTGCCTCAACTCGTAAGGCCGGTTTCCGTCCTGACCGTAAATCTCGGGCTGGAACCGCTCCACAGTGTCCGGAATCAGGACCAAATCTATTCTCAGTGTATGCTCGTCATCAATCGGCACTAGCCAACCCGCGCCAGACACGAAATCCGGCTCATGTACCTCTTTACCGTCCTCTTTACCCGAGGGAACGTGCATATTAGTCGGAAGGACGGATTCTCCCAGGCGTACCCACACATTGTCATTGACCCGCCTGGTGACAATGTAAACCATACCAAAGGGGGTGTCTGCCCAGTCCATTACGCCGAAGTCAGCGAATGCGGGGCTAAAACCACTGTAACCACCCACGCCATTCTGGGCCTCATGGTCATGGAGGATAGCTGCATGGGCAGGGTCCATGTTGTTATCCTTTGCCTGAGGCCAGTTGCAGGGCCAGACGTTCACTGTGGGGATGGCGGGCTGGTATCCCGGCAGGTGGAAGTTAGCGGAGTCAGGGAACTCAGGCTTCTTGTTCGGCGGCCCCATGTAAGCGAATACCAGGCCATATTTCTCAACAACCGGATAGGCCCCCTGGTAGAGGCGGTCCTTCAGATTACCCTCTACTCCGGGCATCTTCAGGATTTTCCCGTCTACGTCGAAGACCCAGCCATGGTAGCAACACCGGATACCTCTTTCCTCAATCAAGCCAAACTCCAGGGAGGCAGCCCTGTGAGCACAGTGAAGCTCCAGAAGCCCCACCGCGCCTGACCCGTCTCGGAAAACCACAAGGTCTTCTCCCAAGATGCGAATGGCTTTGGGCAAGCCCTTCAGGTCATCGGATACGGCTACCGGGTGCCAGAAGCGTCGCATGTATTCCCCGCACGGGGTGCCCGGCCCTACGCGAGTAAGCTCTTCATCCTCCTTGAGCACCTCGCGATGATAGTAGGCCCCGTAAGGTTCGTCCAGAAAATGCGTCTTATTAGTCATGCCATCTCCTACCCGTAGTTAGGATTGCGCATTACTTTACGTCGAGGATGGCCCGGTAGCGGAGGTTGACACGAATAGTACAGAGGGTGTTTTTGGTGGAGACGGGGGAGGGTCGAACTCCCCGTCCAGAAGATACCTTGGTAGAATGTACTACAGGCTTATTCAGCATTTTGTTCTCGCGCCCCTGAGCTTCTGCTGACGGAATCTCCGGGGAGCCAACCGAACTGTCTTACGCTGTCCACATCGGTGTCAGAACAACGGCACCCCGAATTTATAACGCCCGCATCCCCACCTCCGGGGGTAGTAGGGGCAGACGCAGCCGTCCTGTTTAGGCGGCTAGAGCGTAAGCTCTGTCGTTGTTGTTGCCAGTTACTTTTTTGCCACCTGTTTTTCGAGATGGGTGGCACCTCGGCCTGCAATTCTCCAGAGTATTCGCCTGTCGAACCCACGCGTCCCCATGTGCCTGAAAATATATTATGCCATAACATGCCGATAACGTCCATATAGCGTGAGGCTTCAGCCAGGGCTATCGTACTTGGATTGCACCACTCCTGGTCACCCCCGCTCTCCTGGGCGAGTCTTCGGTCCTCCTCAGCGGATCTTCGACTTGCGCGGGAGCCTGGATTCCTGCGCAAAGCCTCCCCCATACTCGATACGGGGGCCGGAATGACATATTTCGGAGCTTCCCTAAAACGAAACGCTATCTGAGTCCTCTAGGTCGCCTCGTCGCCAGACCTCTTGAGGATGCGGAATATAGTGCGCTGACTTAGCTCGAAGCGGGCCGCAGCCTCCGATACCGATAGACCACCCTCCCTTAGGGCTGCCACAACTCCTCGGTCCCTTTCTTTGTGCTTCTGTCGCTGGAACCAGGCGGGATCGTCATATTTACATTGAGGCAATGGGCATTGCAGGCAGGAAGACGACACCTGGCAGCCGTCATCACGGTATGGATAATGCTCCGGGACCGCATCTACTAGAGTAGCCGTACCTCCGTGTTTCATCTCCTTGACCTCGTTCTAAATTTCATGCAGGATTATAGAACAAAAGTTCTTCAAAATCAAGGTGGATGTGACGTTTGACTGTCAAGGATGCTCTTGCTATAGTCTCCGGTAAGGCTGTAGCCAGATATTTACTCATGTATCAATAATTAGGGCCTGACCGTTGAGGAGATGTGGCTGTTAAAGTGAGGGTGCGGTTATCAGGGGCCCTTTCGTCTTGCCTTATCTTGATGACCGCGCTTGCCGTTGCC
>JAGWBG010000064.1 GCA_021296015.1 Dehalococcoidia bacterium
CTATGACGCTTATCCCCAGGGGAAACAGGGTAAGATATATGAGGGGCACTGAAGACCCCCCCACAAGTACGAGGAGGGTGATGGAAGCCCCGTAGGATAGCGCCCAGGGCACAAGGAGACCGCGAACTGACAAGAGTTGGGCCAGTATGCCCCAGAAGACCGTACCGAGGAGGGATGAGAACGCGTAGAAACTTACCAGCTGTGCTGCCCTGCCCGATGATATACCCTCGTCGGTGAAATAGGGATGCATGACCGTGATCACGCCGGCCCCGGGGAAGGTTATCAGCAGCAAGCTGAAGTTGAGAAGCCAGAAAGTTCGGGTCCTGGTGGCTTCCCTGAGTGTCCAGATTACTTCGGTAGTGTTCACCAAGGGATTGCGAGTTCCCCTGGATGCCTCCCCCCGGCTTGCCGGGGCAGTATCTGTATCTCCATCAGGACGCGAGCCTATATCCTCGGGTCTCCGTTTAATAACAAGCCATGCCAGAGGGGCGGGGACCAATATGATGGCTAGGCCCATTGTGAGCCATACCATGCGCCAGTCTCGCCAGTCTACTATCTCCTGGGCAATTAGCGTAAAGACGACACCAGTGGCAGACGTCGCTGCAAAGAGGGTGGCGAATGCGATGCCCCGCTTCCTGATGAACCAGTTGGCGGCGACGACCTGACCGCCCACCATTAACACCCCGGATTGGGCCAAGCCCATGCCCACACTGTAAAAGAGGTAGAACTGCCAAAGGGCGCTAATCCGTGAAGTCAATATCAGCATCAGGCCAAAGAAGAGGAGGCAGGCCGTAATCACAACTCGAGCGCCGTACCTGTCTACAATCCTGCCAATCAGGGGAGAGGCAACAGCACCCAGCATCGCCGCCGCCGTCAGGGCACCCACGAACTGAGAATGGGTGGCGTTAAACTCCTCGGTCATGGGTTTGACCAGCACGGTGAACGTCCAATTGCCTGCCCCAACCTGAAAAAACACTGCCAATGCAGTGACTAGTAGGACCCACCAACCATAGAAGATCTTGTGACGTAGCAACGGACTGTAGTCAGGACTCCCAACAATGAGTTCCGCGGACCCCAAAGCCTCTTTCGGTGGCCCAAATGAGTGTAGCCGTCAGTGCGAGGGGCAGTCAAGTACGTCTCCGGCACTTCCACAGGATTGCCAGATAGCAGCTGTACGCGAGCACGAGGAGTAAGCTGCAGATTGGAGCTTGTGAGTGCAAGTGCTATACTAAGTTGGACCGGGCAACCGGGATGCGCCCAAGCAAAGCGGGTAGATGCTTTCGTCCTGGGGTAGGCTTGCAAATCATCATCGGTAGGGGAGGGATACATGACTAGGGCATTGGTAATACACGGGGCAGGCATGAACATGAGGGGCAAGGCTCAAGTTGAGATTTTCGGTCCGGCTACCCTTGACCAGATTAACGAGCAGATTCGAGGCTATGCGGACGGCCTGGGAGTTGACGTGGAAATCTTCCATTCCAACATCGAAGGTGAGGTGGTCAATGCCCTCTACGATGCCCATGAAAGGGACGTGGATGCGGTACTGATTAACCCCGCCGGTTTCACCACGGGCACGGGGCCCCTGCGCACGGCCATTACCCAGATACGCTACCCGGTCATCGAGATTCACGCATCCAATCCCACGTCTCGCGGCACCGTCTCGAATATTCTGCCGGCTTGCAAGGGGTCGGTGTACGGTTTCGGAGTCTATGGGTATTATCTCGGTCTGGAAGCTGTGAAGCACCTGAGTAATTCTTAGAACAGTCATCCACCAATATCATTCCCATACGCTTATCCTAACGCATGGGACGCATGGCGCGCCTGCGTCCGCGACGAGTATCAGAGATGCCTGATCAGCCTGAGATGACCATTAGAGAAGCCAGACCGGGTGACGTTGACGTGCTGGTAAGATTCATTGCGGCCATGGCTAAGGAGACCGAGGGGAAATCCCTGGGCATGGAGCTCCTGACCAGGGGTGTCAGGGCAATCTTTGAAGCCCCTGAGAAGGGGTTCTACATGGTGGCTGAGGTCGAGGGTAGCGTAGTCGGATCACTACTGATTACCTACGAGTGGAGTGACTGGCGCAACGCTACCTTCTGGTGGATTCAGAGCGTATACGTAAAGGCGGACTGGCGACGCCGGGGGATTTACCGTGCTATGCACGATTGGGTACACGCTGCGGCCCGCTCCCGCCCCGATGTATGTGGAATCCGTCTGTACGTGGACTTGGATAACGAGATTGCCCAGAATACCTACGCCAATCTGGGAATGGTCAGGGCACATTACCATCTCTTCGAGATAGACTTCGTATACCGGACGTAAGGGGGGCGGAATAAGGCCCTCCTTGACACTCCAGATACCCCGCCATATTATGGTCTTATCTTGCATCCGTCGGTTTTTGGTTGCCGGCTATCCGTAAGTTCCCCCTGATTTTCCGAGGAGGTAATAACCAGCTATGACCGGAGAAGAGTTCTGCCAGGAGCTAGAAAAGACCGTTTATGAGTCGCTGGAGCGCATCGCCGGAGCTTCGGCGGCAAATGAGCCTGCCTCAGACGTTACCATTGCCGCCATGCTGGTAGGCGCCCTCAAGAATGAAATAGAAGCATCCGAAGAGGCGGCGCTCTGGATGATCACGGCCCCGGAGTTGGATGTCAAGGTGGCTCTGGCCTGCCAGTGTGGAGATGATGCAAGACATTATCGCCTTATTGAGGACTGGCTGCGCCGGATGGGGCACGACCTTTCTACGGTTGATCCCCTGGCCGACGGCTACACTCCCATGTTCAAGTTCCTTGAGAGCCTGGAGACCACTGTCGAGCGTCTTGCAGCCGGCCAGTTCACCAGAGAGGGCCTTGCCAAAGCTCGCAACCAGGTGTTCATAGAATACTGTAAAGCAAAGGGAGATATGGAGACGGCCAAGCTCTATGAGGATACCATTCAACCCGATGAGAACTATCATCACGAGTTGGGACGCCGCCTTCTGCCCAAGTACGCCGATACCCCGGAGAAACAGGAGCTTGCCAGACAGGCCGCCGTGAAAACCCTCAATCTGGCCGAAGAGCTTCAGGAGATTGCCCACCTCCGCAGGGGTATGTCAAAGGCCCCCGGTTGCTAGTGGGGTCCGACTTTATCCTCAACGGACTTTGGAAAGTTTCTTGCGGGAGTAGCGTTGCCCCATGTACTCCTACAATGCTAAGGCCCCCCTCGCTTTAGAGGATGCAGTATGGTTTGACCCCACGATTGCGGTGGCGGTTTTCCTTTTCTCGCTGCTGCTGGCCTTCGTTTTTCACAAGCTGCTGTTCCCCCTCTCCCTCCGGCTAGCCCGCCGGGTCCCCACAGACCTGGACTCCGTGGTGCTGGAAGCCCTTCGGATACCCTTCAGTCTGGGGCTAGTGCTGCTGGGCGCGTACCTGGCCCTCACCATTCCTCTGGACCTTGGCGGTAGGGCTCACGGTGCAGTAGATACCGTGGCCGGTCTGGTGGGTATAGGTCTGGGAGTTATGGCGGTGGCCTCCCTCACCTCTAACTTCTTCGCCTGGTACATGGAGGCAGTGGCCTCTAAAACCCCGTCCAGCCTGGACGATAAAATATTCCCCCTACTTCGACGGGTGTCAGTGCCCCTGATATACGTGCTGGGGGCGCTGTTGATGCTAGACCAGCTTAACATAATATCAGCCCACTAATTGCCGGACTTGGGTTGGGCGGCTTGGCCGTTGCCTTGGCTATTCAACCAACCCTGTCAAACCTGTTCGCCGGGACCTACGTTATGACCGAGGGGGTTATTCAGGCCGGGGACTACATCGAGATGGAAAACGGTATTTCTGGGTACGTCATTGACGTTAGCAGGAGAAGCACCCGTAGCCGCACCTGGCGAAATAACCTGGTGGTGGGGCCCAACTCCAGGTTCGCCGAGACCATCGTTACCAATTACCAGCAGCCGGACCCCGAGGTGAACGTCTACCTCATCTGCGGGACCAGCTACGACAGCGACCTGTACCACGTGGAGCGCGTCTGTCATGAAATCATGGACCAGTTGCTGGATACCAACCCCAAAGCTGTCAAGGAGTACGGTGGATGGTTCGGGTATGAGAGTTTTGCAGACTCCAACGTTAATTTCTGGCTGTTCGTTCAGGCTAAGGACCGTCTAGCCAGCTTTGACGTGCAAACCGACCTGATGCAGAGGCTACATAAACGGTTCCAGGAAGACGGGATCGTCATTAACTATCCGGTGAGAGCACTCCACTTCCCTGGTGGGTGGACGCCGGAGTCGCTTGCCGGTCGAAGCGCGGGGGACCTGTCTGGCAGGCGGCCCGGAGCAGGTGAGGAAGCCTCCGGCCCTGGTTGAAGCTTGAAGGTGCTAGGCTTCCGGTACTCCTCTGACCTTCGCTACCAGTAGAGGCAGAATCTCGGCGGAGGTGCCGCTGAGTACCAGGTCTGCGGCATCGGTGAGAGAGGTCTTGTGAGGGTTAATCTCGATTAACGTAGCACCACGTCCCCGGGCCGCCAGGGGCAGGCTGGCAGCGGGACGCACAGTGCCTGAAGTGCCTATCATCATCATACAGTCGCACTTCTCCACCTGGTCTATACATACCGCCATGACGTCGGGAGGTATAGGCTCACCAAACATAACGCTGTCTATCTTGATGATGCTGCCACACTCCGGGCAAAGGGGTGGGGTCTCCACTATAGGAAATTCATCCCTGGACAAGCGTATACGGCAACCGATGCAACGGAGCTTGGTGCGGTTGCCGTGAATCTCCGCAACGTTGATGCTCCCCGCCCTGTGGTGCAAGTTATCCACGTTCTGGGTGATGGTATGCTTGAGCAGGCCAATACGTTCCATTTCCGCCAGGGCAAAGTGGCCGGAATTGGGACTTGCATTATCCACCGCTATCTTCAACTCGTAGGTAGTGTTACCCGGCTGAATCTCATCGGTCAATCGTTTGCCCCACCACGCTGCCGGGTCCTCAATAAACTGCTGATAGCTCAGAGTGGTTGGTTCGCCGTAGCGAGTCCACAGGCCGCCCGGCCCTCGAAAAGGCGGGATGCCGCTCTCCACGGACATGCCTGCTCCGATTAAAGCGACCAGGTATTCTGCCCCGCGTATGACTTGTACAGCTCTTTCGATGTCGAGGCCCGATTCCGGGTTAATCTCGGTCATCGTTGGTTCCCCGGAAGAGAGTCTGCCAGTGTAAACCTGGAAACGCTGCCATTCTGCACCTCATAGTATGTGGCATTTGGAAGAGCGCCGCTCTGGACCATCTCCAGGTCTGTAGTGGTGATTATCACCTGTTGGTATTGCAAGGTCTTGTCCAGAACACGGTTTCTTCGGAAAGAGTCCATCTCAGAAAGGACGTCGTCCAGGAGGACTATTGGTCCTTGATCCCTGATAGACGCCAGATAAGCAACCTCGGCCAGCCTCATGGCAAGAGCTATAGTCCTCGCCTGGCCCCTGGAGCCGTAAACTCCCATATCCACGTCGTTGACCAGGAGCTTGAAATCGTCTCGGTGAGGCCCAACTGCCGTCAGGCCCATGTTCACCTCTCTGGACCTGGAGGTCTTGAGAGCTACTATGAACCCCTGCTTGATTCCATCAACGCTGTCCGCCTGGTCGTAGAGGGGAACGCTCGGCCTGTAGTCCACTGTCAGGTTTTCTTCACTGCCCGTAAGCTCGGAATGACTTTCCCTGCAAAGAGAAGAGAGGATTGCCATTGCCTTGTGTCGCCAGTTTACTATCGCCGTTCCTTCCTTGATTAGCTCTTCGTCCCAGAAGACAAGCTCATCCTCACCCGCTCTTCTTTCCTGAAGCGACTTCAGCAGCCTGTTCCTGTTTTGGAGGACGCGCTGATAGCGTTGCAGGGTCTTCAGGTAGGATGAGTCGGCCTGAGATATGAGTATGTCCAGGTAGCGGCGCCGGATGGATGGCGACCCCTGGACAATCTCCAGGTCGTCGGCGCTAAAAAGGACCGCGTTGACGAGGCCCACAAGCTCGGCGGCGGAGCGTTTTACTCTGCTAACCCGTATCTGCTTTCGCACACCAAAGGGACGACGGGCGCCGTGGGCCTGGGCCGACTCCGCTTCTCGTGCCGGTACGCACTGATACCCGACGTGGACCCGCAGCCGCTCGCTCTCTTTTTCAATAGTCCCTGCCACCAGGGCAAAGCCGCCTTCAGCGGAGGTGTGCCAGTTCACCGCCTCGTACTCGTTCTCTGCCCTGAAGGACCTGGCGATGGCCAGTAGGTATATGGCCTCGAGAAGGCTGGTCTTGCCTTGGGCATTTCTGCCGAAGAGGGTTACTACCCCTGGAGGTAAGTCCAACTCCAGTTGAGGGAAATTCCGGAAATTGGTCAAGCTCAGATGGGACAGGTACACCATCTTCTCCAGTCCGGGAGGATGGGGCTTCACCTTAGAAGAGGAGTTCCTGCCCGGAGGGGTGCGGGAGATAGGCTAGCTTGAGGCCTTCAGTGATTCAATCTTCTCTTCCAGTTCGAGGGCGCCTGCATCATCATGGTTGGATAGTTTAAAGCATCGGTCCAAGTATAGCTGGGCTAGCTGTACCCCTCTGGCAGAGGAGTCCATAACTGCCTGTAGAAGGCCCGGTATGTTGTAGTGCTCGGGCAGGAACCGGCTCAGAAGCTTGATTTCCTCCTCTGTCTCCGTGCCTGTTTCCCGGTCGTTGCCCTCCACGGCAAAGAGCAGCTTAACTACCTACTAGGACAGGTCGGCGAGCTTGTCCTGCTCGCTCATAAGGCTGTACAGTACCTCGTTGACTCCGGGAGAACTGCTTTCCCCATCCACTCCCCCGTCGGCCGCGGTGGCGCTGATAGCAGGTTTAACGTTATCACTCCACGCCTGTGAGTAGTACCGCACCACATCTCCGACAGCCTCCATCATCTCCGGTAGGTCGAAGGACATCATGGTTCCCGCGTACAGAAGGTCGTCGTCCCTCGTCTCCGCCAGACGGTGAAGCTCCTCGTAGCTATTGAACTCTTCGGGCACGGGAGGCAAGGAGAATGCCGAGAGGTCATTGGGCATACTGCCCAGGTGAGATGCCAGGAAGGGTGGGACGTATTTGGCGAAGTCAATGGCGATGGGGAGCACTATGATGTAGGTGGCATAGACCTTATCAGGCTCTGATCGCGTGCGAAAGTAGGCCAGAGCGTGGCCTTTTGGCCTCTGTGAGTCTCCAATATCAAAGCTTACGTCCATACCTGCTCCACAAGGAAGGGCCTCCATTCAGTATCAGGCATCGTTTGAACACGTGGCAGGGTTTGTCTTCGGATTACAAAGCCTGCCCTAGCGCCAGGCCAGGGCTGGGTGGAGGAACTTTTG
>JAGWBG010000065.1 GCA_021296015.1 Dehalococcoidia bacterium
GAAGTTTCGCCAGGGATAGGGTCTTTCTATTCTCATACCGGGCATCCTAATTGTCGTACTGGACATCTCTTCACGGCGGCGGTATATTCTCATAGCATGACCCCGGCGGCAACAGCATTTCAGGAGTAGTAAAAGATGGCCGTATCACAGAAGGTGGCGCGTTTCGTAGAGGAGGGGGGATGGATCCGCCGGATGTTCGAGGCAGGCATCGCCCTCAAGCAGCAGTACGGTGAGGACAAGGTCTTCGACCTGTCCCTGGGCAACCCGGTGGTGGAGCCTCCACCCCAGTTTCACCAGGAGCTACGCAGGCTGGCAGAGGCTCCACCGGCAGGGATGCACCGCTATATGCCCAACGCCGGCTATGCCGAGACCAGGGACGCCGTAGCATCAGGACTCAGGGAGGAGACGGGCATATCCTTCTCCATGAGGGAAATCGTGATGACCTGCGGCGCTGCAGGCGGCCTCAACGTAGTGCTAAAGACAATCCTCAATCCCGGCGATGAGGTGATGTTCTTTGCCCCCTACTTCGTGGAGTATGGGTACTACACCGACAATCATGGAGGCGTCCCAGTGATCGCCCCCACCGACAGCAACTTCCAGCCGGACCTGACCGCTCTGGAGGGGTTGATAACGCCACGCACCAGGGCCATTTTCATCAACTCCCCCAACAATCCCTCGGGGGCAGTCTACGGTGCGGACATGCTCAAGGATATGGGAGACCTGCTGCGCCGAAAAATGGCGCAGTACGGCACGGAAATATTCCTGATAAGCGATGAACCCTACCGCCGAATCATCTATGACGGACTCACTTACCCCCAGGTATTTCCCCACTATGAAGCGTCCATCGTCGTCCATTCCCACGCCAAGGACCTGGCCCTTCCCGGAGAACGTATCGGCTATATTGCCGTGAATCCCGACTACGCGGAAAGGGCGGAGCTAGTGGACGGATTCACCTTCTGCAACCGCATACTGGGTTTCGTGAACGCCCCGGCGTTGATGCAGCACGCCATCCGGGCGCTCCAGGGAGTCAGTGTGGACGTGGGAGACTACCAGCGCAAGAGGGACTATCTCTACGGCCAGCTTACCGAAATGGGCTACTCAATCTTCAAGCCCCAGGGAGCCTTCTACCTGTTCCCCAGGTCGCCCCTGGAGGACGATGCGGCCTTCGTGGAGGAGTTGCAGCGCTGGAACGTGCTCACGGTGCCGGGCCGGGGGTTCGGCTCGCCGGGCTACTTCCGCATCTCCTACTGCCTGCAGGACAGTGTCCTGGAGGGGGCTATGGAGGGCTTCTCCAGGGCGGCGAAGAGATTCGGCCTCTAACCGGGTTGATTCGCCCCTATAATCCCCTAAGCTCCAGGGTGCTTACCTCGCCGGTCTCCAGGTCTGCCACGCGGATAGCGTGGTTGTTGGTGTCAGCTACGTATAGCTTGCCAGCGGCCACGCTCACGTCCCCGGGCTCGTGAAAGAGGGTCTGACTGGCTTCGCCGTCCAGGTATCCCGGCTCGCCGGTGCCCAGCATGGTGAGAACACTTCTGGTCTGGGGGAAGACTCGCTTGATTTTGTTGTTGTAGGTGTCAGCTATATAAAGGACCCCGTCGTGGTAATGTATTCCGATGGGATGCTGTAAGCGGACGGCGTCACCGGTGCCATCAACGTCGCCGAAGACGAAGAGGTCCTGCCCCACGACGGTGCTGACACGCCCACTGTCACTCAGGTCGGCGGTGCGGATGGCGCTGGCCTCGCTGTCGGCGAAGTAGAGCACATTCCCGTCAGTGGTTATGCCGCTGGGCTGGTCCAGGGAGGCGGAAAGAAGGGGCCCGTCAACGGGGGCCTCACGGCCGTTGCCGGCGTAGGGGCGGACTTGCCCGGCCTCCGGGTCCAAAGCCCATAGCTGGTGAATCCCGGCCATGGCTATATAAAGGGTGCCATCGTGCGACACCAGGTCCCAGGGGGAACTCAAGTCCGTGGACAGAGCCTCGCCGCCCTTCCCAAAGCCCCTTGCCTGCCTTCCCGTGCCCGCTACCGTCTCCACCTTCCCACCAGCCAGGTCAACCCTGCGGATGGCGTGGTTCTCGGTATCCGCCACGTAGAGGACATCTCCGTCGAGGGCCATACCCTGGGGGTGGTCGAAGCTGGCCGTACGGAAGTCTCCATCGGCGAGACCCGCTTCGCCGCTGCCCACGACCTGTCTCACCTCTCCGTCCAGAGTGGATACAATAATCCGGTTGTGGTTGGAGTCGGATATAAAGAGCCTGTCCGTGGCCTCGTCGGCGAGCATCTTGCCGGGGAAAGCCAGGACCGACTTCCCCACTTCCTCCATGCTGTGGTACAGAGGAGTACGGTCGAGTATGCCCTTCTCGTCAAACTCCTCCACCATCCGGGCCAGCACGGGGTCGAAGTCGTCGAAGGTAATCTCTCCTTCATGTTTTCCTATAATCTTGCCCTGAGGGTCTATGAATATCAACGTAGGCCAGGCCCGGCCGGAATACTGCCTCCACACGGCGAACTGGCCGTCGTTAATCACCGGATGCTCCAACTCATAGCGAAGGACCGCCTGACGGAGGTTATCGGTGTCCTGCTCGGAGGTGAATTTGGCCGAGTGTACCCCTATGACCGCCAGCTCGTTCCTGTACTTGTGCTCAAGTTTCCGCAACTGCGGAAATACGTGCATGCAGTTGATTCAACAGTACGTCCAGAAATCCAGAATTACTATCTTCCCACGCAAGTCTTGGAGGCTTAGCGGTCTGTCGGTGTTCAGCCAGTCAAGACCCTGTGGGAAGTCGGGTGCATTTACGTTGCCAATGAAGGACCTTGTCGCCATAGTGGACCCCCTTTAGAATTCCCAATCCCAAACACCAAGCCCGGCTATCGAAGCGCCAGTGATTTACGGATATGGAACCGCTCTCAGAATGCGAAGGTCTGCTTTATATTTTGCATCTCCGTCACCGTTTGGACAAGCCCCCAGAAAGGCCCGAACCTCCCCAACCTTGAGGCTCCGGGCAAGGCCTTTTAATAGTAAGTTGCGGGACTATCCACTTACCTCCCCGCCGCTTTCCTTCCTGCGTCCAGGGTAGGACTGGTGCGGGCGGGACTGGCCATGATGATTCGGAACCCCTGCTCAATCCGCATCTCCACGTCGGCTGCCGTGGCGCCGGTAGCACAGGGCACGTTGAACTCCTTGCAGGCTTCGAGGACGCGCAGCAGCCCCTCCTGTACGTCGGGGTCCGACGAGTTTCCCCGCTTCCCCATGGAGACGGACATGTCGCCGGGGCCTGCCCATATAGCGCCGATTCCCTTGACCTCCCGCAGGATGTCCCGGATGTTCTTCACACCCTCCGCCTCTTCAACGATGGCCATGAGGAGTATCTCGCCGTCAGGGTCGAGGGGCCACAAATCGGCAATGTCATAGTACTCCTGGGCCGTCAGCCCCCAGTAGCGCGCTGCCAACCTTGTCCACCAGCCTCGCTGTCCCTGTGGCTCAAAGTCGGGCACTCCCGGCACTTGGGGATAGCGGGCAGCCACCACCAGCGCTTGCGCCTCCTCCACTGTATTGAGGTGGGGGCACACCAGGCCGTAGACCACGGTATCCAGGGTCTGTTTGATAACCCACTGGTTCACCCCGGACTCACGGGCATTGGGGGGAATCCGCACAAAGGGGACCACGTCCGGCTGGAGGCTCCCCTTCTCCAGGATGCGTTTCCTGTTGAGAAGGTACTGCAAGGAGGTTCGCAGGTTGTCAAAGCCAAAGCCCTGGTGTTCCGTCTCCAGAATTATGAAGTCATAATCGGCGTCGGCCACGTATGTTATGTCATCCATACTATCAACCATTATGGTGCCGCTGCTGAACACAACCTTGTCCTGTTCCAGAAGGTCTATGACCTTGTTCAATCTCACCCCATTGTACATAGGGTCGTTCCTCCTTACCATGAAAATACCCTTCGTCACCCCCGCGAAAGTGGGATTCCAGCGCCCTCTCCCTCGACGGGAGAGAGCTGGGGTGGGGGTGAAAACGGCTTCCTACGGACACCAATGACCATACTTCTAAGGCCCCTTCATCACGCCCATCTCCCGCCAGGGGAGAAGGAGTAAACGCCGTCTAGTTTCAGAGTAATGACTGGCGAGGCGCGACTAGCCCCGCAGGTTGGGTTGCCTCGCCGCTCTCGCTTCGTCCAGACGGGACACGGGGGTGCTATGGGGCGCGTTGTTCACCAGAGACGGGTCCTCGGAGACCTCCCGGTCTATCGCCCTCATGGCTTCAATGAAGGCATCCAGGGTCTCCTTGTTCTCGGTCTCCGTTGGCTCTATCATAAGGGCTTCATCCACGATTAGCGGGAAATACATAGTGGGAGCATGGAAGCCGTAGTCCAGAAGGCGCTTGGCAATCTCCAGACCCCGGACATCCCTGGCCTTCTGGTCCCTAGCTGAGAAGACCACTTCATGCATACAGGTGCGGTCATAGGGCAGATAATAGATGTCCTTGAGGCTCTGCATCAGGTAGTTGGCGTTCAGAACGGCGTTGGTGCTGACCTCTGCAAGCCCCGTATTCCCCATGCTGCGTATATAGGTGTAGGCCCGGACCAGCACTCCGAAGTTGCCGTGGAACCCGCATACCTTGCCGATGCTCTTTTCGGGAGTGGTCAGAGAGAAGGAGTCCCCCCCGTTCTCCTGCTGGCGGCCCACCACCGGCGCGGGCAGATAGGGGAGCAGAGTATCGTTGACGCCGACGGGACCTGCGCCGGGACCGCCGCCGCCGTGGGGCGTGGTAAAGGTCTTGTGAAGGTTCAGGTGTACCACGTCGAACCCCAAGCTGGCCAGCTTCGCCCTCCCCAGCAAGGCGTTCATGTTGGCACCGTCGCCGTACACCAGCCCACCGGCCCGGTGCACGGTATCGCATAGCTCCAGGATGTTGGTGTCGAAGAGGCCCAGCGTATTGGGCTGGGTAATCATCACTCCGGCCAGATGGGAGTCTGCCACGTCCTTCAGGGCTTCCAGGTCCATGTTGCCCCTTGAGTCGGAAGCAACGCTCACCACGTCAAACCCCGCCATTGCAGCCGAGGCGGGATTGGTTCCGTGGGCGCTGTCCGGTATGGCGACCCTGGTACGCTCCTTGTCGCCCCTTTCATGGTGATAAGCTCGGATCATAAGCATCCCGCAGAACTCGCCCTGTGCCCCGGCAAGGGAGGCCAGGCTGACGCCCTTCATGCCCGTAAGCTCGGCCAGGTAGCCCTGGAGTAGGTACAACAGCTTCAATGCACCCTGAGTCGTCTCCTGGCCCTGAAGGGGGTGAAGGGATGCGAAACCCGGAAGAAAGGCCATCTCGTCGTTTACCTTGGGATTATATTTCATGGTGCAGCTTCCCAAGGGATAGAAGTTGGTATCTATGGAGAAGTTGAGGTGGCTCAGTAGGGTGAAGTAGCGCACTATCTCAGGCTCGGCAAGCTCGGGTAGCTCCAGACCGTCCCGCAGCATCTCCCCTTGGGGAAGCGGCTGGGCCGGTACGTCCAGCGCCGGCAGGACGGTCCCGATTCTGCCCGGTATGCTCCGCTCCATTAAAGTGCGCCTGTCAACATTCTGTCCGTTAATCATAGCTCCCTCACCTGGAAACGATCTCCGAAAGCTCCGATGCCAGCGTCTCTATCTCCTGGCGGGTATTCATCTCGGTAACGCACAGGAGCATACCGTTGGGAACCCGGTCGCTTATGTCCAGGCCGCCGATGATGTTTCTCTCAAGGAGATGGCGGTTGATGTCTGCCGGAGGGACGGGGCACTGGACCGGAAACTCGTGGAAGAAGGTGCCCTGGAAGGGCAGCGAGAACCCGGGTATCTGGCCGATGAGGGAGGCTGCGTAGTGGGCCTTGTGATAGCAAAGCTCGGCCACCTGACGTAGCCCCCGCTTTCCCAGCGCGGCCATGTACACGGTCGCCACCAGGGTCATCAGGGCCTGGTTGGTGCAGATGTTGCTTGTGGCCCGCTCCCTGCGTATGTGCTGCTCCCTTGTGCTCAGGGTGAGTACGTACCCTGTCCGGCCCTGGCTGTCCACCGTCTGCCCCGCCAGCCTCCCCGGCATTTGCCGGACATACTTCTGGCGGGTGGCGAACAGGCCCACGTAGGGGCCGCCGAAGCTGGTCGGGATGCCCAGTGGCTGCCCTTCACCGGTTACAATGTCGGCATCGTAGTCCCCGGGTGGACGGAAAAGCCCCATGGCGATGGGATTGGTGGAGACCACCAGGAGGGCGCCACTTTCGTGGGCCATGCGCCCCAAGGAGGCGATGTCCTCAAGATACCCGAAGAAGTTGGGGTGCTGGACGATGATGCACGCAGTGTCATCCGTTATCCGGGGGTCCCTGGCATCGAGTCCGTTTATCTCTATGTCCTGGGGGTGGGCGTAGGTCTCCACGACCTGACGGTAGGTTGTGGAGACTGTGTCCATGACGGATACGCTGCCCCTTCCGGTGATTCGACAGGCCATGAGGGCGGCTTCGGCCAGGCTGGACGCCCCATCATACATTCCGGCGTCGGCTACTTCCATCCCCAGCAGGTTGCATATCATGGTCTGGAAGTCGTAGGTAGCCTGGAGGGTTCCCTGGCTGGCCTCGGCCTGGTAGGGAGTGTAGGCTGTGAGGAACTCCCCCCTGGTGATGATGGACCGGATTATGCTGGGGCTGAAGTGGTTGTACGACCCTGCCCCCAGGAAGGAGGCATACTCTCTGAGATGCCGGTTCCGCGCTGCCAGACCCTCGATTTCCCGTCGCAACTCCAGTTCCGACAGCGGCGGGGGAAGGTCCAGAGGAGGGTTGCGGTGCTCAGGGGGGATGTCGGTGAAAAGGTCCTCCACCGTGTCTATCCCCAGGATGCGCAACATCTCCCTGCGGTCATCTTCAGTGTTGGGTATGTAGTGAAAGTTGTTGCCCGACGCCTGGTCTACGTCCTGTACCATCAACGTCCCCTGATTCTTGTTTCAAATGTCGCCCTAAAAGGAGGGCCCCACCGTGCCATTGCTGATACCCCATAATGTCATTCCGAACGGAGCGAAGCGGAGTGAGGAATCTAAGAAGCCCTACTGCAGCAGAACGGCGAGAATATCAAGGTCTTCAGACCCCTCGCTACGCTCGGGGTGACAGTTAAAGTGCCCAGGCCCGCGCTTTGGTACGGCCCTAGTGGGCGGTCTCTTCCAGGTAAGCCTCGTACTCATCGGCCGTAAGGAGATTCTCAAACTCGGAGACATCCTCTATTAGAATACCCAGTATCCACCCCCTGTCGTAGGGGTCCTCGATCACCAACTCGGG
>JAGWBG010000066.1 GCA_021296015.1 Dehalococcoidia bacterium
TGTGATAGCCAGGGGTTGCTTCTAATCCTGGACGAAGTACAGACCGGCATGGGACGCCTGGGTTCTCTCTTCGGCTACCAGGGCTACGACATAGAGCCGGACGTGATGGTCCTGGCCAAAGGTCTGGGCGGCGGAGTGCCCATAGGGGCCTTCATGTCCAAGGACTACTGCATGGCCCTGGAGCCCGGTGACCACGGCTCAACCTACGGTGGAAACGCCCTGACCACCGCTGCCGCATACGCCTCCAGCAAGCACATCATCGAGAACGACCTGTCGGCCGCCGCCAGGACTATGGGGCAGCGGTTGATGCAGGCCCTCGATGAGCTACAGACCCGCTTCGACATCATCACCGACGTCAGGGGCAAAGGCTTGCTGTTGGCTACGGAGTTCAACAGCGACATATCCGGCAGGGTAATTTCCCTGTGCAATGAAGAAGGCCTGCTCCTCAACCCGGTGCGCCCCAACGCCATAAGATTCATGCCGCCCCTTACCGTCTCCCCGGAAGAGGTGGATGAAGCCGTCAGCCGCCTTGAAGCGGCGCTGAATAGACTCTAGGCTGGTGTTTCCTGAAGTGGCGTCCCAGACCTCCTCTCCCACAATGGGCAGGAAGGATTGAGAGCCTCCCGGTACTTGATACGGGGTGAGGGGTTGGAACCACTGCCCCCTCATCCACCCTTCTCCCGCAAGGAGAGGAGGGGCCTTGAAAGCACCTTCTTAGGAGAGTCCAATGGCCGAGAACAAGATTATCCTCGCCTATAGCGGCGGACTGGACACCTCGGTAGCTATACGCTGGCTTCAGGAGAGGTACCAGGCACAGATAGTAACACTCACCATAGACCTGGGCATGGTCAACCTGGAGGAGATACGTCAGCGTGCCCTCCGAATCGGGGCTGTAAACGCTCTGACTGTGGATGGTAAAGAGGCCTTCTACAAAGATTTCATCATCCCTGCCCTCCGGGCTGGAGCCGTCTATGAGGACCAGTATCCCCTCGCGACGGCCCTCGGCAGACCCCTTATAGCCCGTTACCTCGTGGAAGCTGCCCGTAGTGAAGGGGCTTATGCCATATCCCACGGCTGCACCGGCAAGGGCAATGACCAGGTGCGCTTGGACGTGGGCGTGAATGCCCTCGCCCCGGAACTAAAAATCATCGCCCCCATACGTGAGTGGGCCATGAGCCGCGAGGAGGAGATAGAGTACGCTCAAATGCACAATATACCCGTGCCTTTGAGCAAGGGACCCTACTCCGTGGATGAGAACCTGTGGGGCAGAAGCGCCGAGGCAGGAGACCTGGAAGACCCCTGGCGGGAACCCCCGGAGGCCGCCTACGACTGGACCAGACCCGTTGGCGACACGCCCCCGGAACCCGCATACCTGGAGATAGTCTTCGAGGGTGGTCTGCCCGTGTCCATTGACGGAGAGGGGATGGGTGGCATAGACCTTGTGAGGCATCTCAACCGTCTGGCCGGAGATCATGGCGTGGGCAGGATTGACCATATAGAGAACCGGCTGGTCGGTATAAAGTCCAGGGAGGTATATGAAGCGCCCGCCGCAGTGGTGCTTCACACTGCCCACAAGGCCCTGGAAGCCATGACTTTGAGCAAGGAGCAGATGCGTCTCAAAGCGAGGGTTGCCCAGGAATACGCCGACGTGGTCTATAACGGTCTCTGGTATACCAGCCATCGCCGTGATATGGATGCCTACTTTGCCAGTACCCAGCGCCACGTAAGCGGTACGGTGCGGGTAAAGCTGCACAGGGGAGTCTGCTCCGTCGTTGGAAGAAGCTCGCCACGTGCCCTCTACAGCTACGACCTTGCCACCTACGACCGCGGTGACAAATTCGATCACCGTTCATCGGAGGGGTTCATCTCCATCTATGGTCTGCCCGTGCGGACCCAGGCCCAGGTCCAGGGGAACGGGGGAGAGTGAGGGTGAATGTATGGGGTTTGTGCATTACACCGTCTCCATTCACTACGACCGGCGCCTGTACAGGCAGGACATTGCTGGCTCCATAGCCCATGCCAGAATGCTGGCAAAACAGGCGATTATCTCCGACGAAGAAGCCGAGCTTATCGTCACGGGCCTGGCATCCATCCGAGAGGAGATACAGGCAGGTACATTCCCCTGGAAAGAGGACCTGGAAGACATCCACATGAACGTGGAGGCCCGGCTTCACGAGAAAATAGGCAGTGAGGTGGCGGGGAAGCTCCACACGGGCCGCTCCCGCAACGACCAGGTATCCCTGGATATGAGGATGTACGTCAAGGAAGCCATACTTGATACCGTCAAAGGCATCAGGGATCTCCAGGCTGCCATCCTTGACATAGCCGAGGCTCACAGGGGTGTCCTGATGCCAGGGTACACCCATTTGCAGCGTGCTCAACCCGTGCTCTTCTCCCATCACATGCTCGCCTACTTCCACATGCTGGAGCGTGACTGCCATCGCTTCCAGGACTGCTACGGAAGGGCCGACGTCCTCCCCCTGGGCAGTGGCGCCCTGGCCGGTGTGCCCTATCCCACGGACAGGGAGTTCCTGGCCCGTGAGTTGGGATTTGCCGGGGTGAGTGCCAATAGCATGGACGCCGTATCCGACAGGGACTTCCTTGCCGAGTACCACTCCGCCGGAGCCATCTGCATGATGCACCTGTCCCGCATGGCCGAAGAGTTCGTCATCTGGTCGTCCCATGAGTTCGGGTTTATATCGCTGGCCGAGGACTACGTCACCGGCAGCAGCATCATGCCCCAGAAGCGCAACCCCGACTTTGCCGAGATAGCCAGGGGCAAGACGGGCCGAGTGTACGGCAACCTCATGGGTATCCTGACGGTGCTCAAGGGGCTGCCCCTGACCTACAATCGGGACTTGCAGGAGGATAAGGAGGGTGCATTTGACACCATAGATACCCTTCTGGCAACCCTCGAAGTGTTCAGAGGAATGGTATCAACCCTGAAAGTGAATGCTGAACACATGACAGGGACGGCAGGGGAGGGCTACATGTTGGCTACAGACCTCGCTGACTACCTGGTGAGTGCAAGGGGCGTGCCTTTCCGGGAGGCTCACGGAATCGTAAACAAGCTCTGCGGCTACGCCGTGTCCCGTGGGAAGGAGCTGCACCAGCTTGAGATTGAAGAGTACCGGCTCTTTTCCCCACAATTCGGCGAGGATGTCTACACCGTGACCGCCGAGTCCTCGGTAGCGGCCCGTGACGTTGAGGGTGGCACGGCACCACGGAGGGTGGAAGCGGCGCTGGCCCATGCCAGGAACCTTTTAGACTCCGCCTTGGGTGACAAACCCTGGGCGGAAGGGGAGGAAGGATGAGCGAACAAAGGACTCCGGCTGAGACTGGCCCCACGCCCCGGGTGAAGGTAGCACCGTCGGTCCTGTCGGCGGATTTCAGCCGTCTGGGAGAGCACGTGGCCGAGGTTACCCGGGCCGGGGCAGACTACATACACGTAGATGTCATGGACGGCCATTTTGTCCCCAATATCACCATGGGGCCTGTTGTGGTGGAGGGAATACGCGCCTCTACCCATCTGCCTCTGAACGTTCATCTCCAGATAGAGGAGCCGGACCGTTTCATATCCGACTTCATCAAGGCAGGTGCGGACCACATCATCATACACAGCGAGGCATGTCTGCACCTGCACCGCGTAATACATCAGATTAAGGATGAAGGTGTCCAGGTCGGCATAGCCATCAACCCAGGTACATCCCTGGCTGCCATTGAAGAGGTGCTGTGCTACGTGGATATAGCCCTGGTGGGCACGGTAAACCCCGGCTTTGGAGGCCAGAAGCTCATACCCGAGGCACTGGATAAGGCGGCCAGGCTGAAGGATATTCTGAAGGAGCGGGGATTTGGGCCTGAGATTCAGGCCGACGGGGGCATAAACGCAGACACGGCCCCGGCAGCAGTGAGGTCCGGCGCTACGATTCTCGTGGCAGGCTCGGCGATTTTCAACAAGGTGGAATCAGTAGAGGCTGCTATGAAGAGGCTGAAGGACAGCATTGCGGATGTTGGTGGCCCCTGAGCAAGCTAGGGACAGCCCCCTTTAGGCTCTGGCCGCCTTGTGCTGACTCCTCAGGCATCGGGTGCAGATTTTTACCTTCTTTGACTCTCCGTCCATGGAGAGGGTCATCTTATGCACGTTGGGCATGAATCGGGTCTTGGTACGTCTCTTGGAGTGGCTTACGTTGTTGCCCGACATGCCAACCTTGCCACAAACTTCGCATTTCATGTATACATTCCTTGTTTGACTGTCTAATTCACTTTCTGTAAAATCCAGGTGGTTAGCATATCATAGCTTGAGGAACACTGACAAGGACTTGACTTGAAAAGATAGCGTTCCCATTCAGGTGGTTGAGTTTCTCATGTGTCATCCTGCGATCATGTCATTCTGAGCCCGCCGAAGGCGGACGAGGAATCTAGGAACCATACCTTTCAGGCTCTAGCCCGCCGTAGGCAAGGCAGCATCTCAGATTCCGAACGGAGCGAAGCGAAGTGCGGGGAATGACACATTGCCACTGCCATACCATCTAAAAGGAAACGCTACCCCTTGAAAAGGCCCTTCTGAGTTTACCAGAGGGGGGACTGCCATGAATGGATTGGAGAATGAAGACGCACCCGTGGGCCGAGACAGCATCGGGTCGGTGGAGGGAAGTTCTCCCCCGCTGATGCTGAGCGGAGATGAACTACGGAGGGCCTTTGAGGCGGCCACCCGATGCCTGGAGCGATACCGGGACGCTATCAACGCCCTTAACGTCTTTCCTGTGCCCGATGGCGACACTGGGACGAACATGCTCCTCACCATGCGCTCGGTAAATGACGAGTGCTCACGGGCCGCGGACTCATCTGTAGGAGCGGTGATGTCTGCTATGGCCCACGGGGCGCTTCTGGGTGCCCGGGGCAATAGCGGGGTAATTCTCTCCCAGTTTTTCTACGGTCTGGCCCAGGGCTTTCACGGGAAGGATGAATCCAACGGAGAGGACCTTGCCCATGCCTTCGAGTCAGCTTCCCGGGCGGCCTACAACTCGGTGAGCAAGCCTGTAGACGGCACCATGCTGACGGTAATACGCGAGCTATCTCAGGCAGCAACTCGACGTGCTGGAGGGGCCGGAGGCCACGGAGACCCGCTATCCGTGTTGGAGGCCGCCCTGGGAGCGGCGAAAGAGTCCCTCTCCAGAACTCCCCTGCAACTTCCGGTGTTGCGAGAGGCAGGCGTCGTAGATGCGGGCGGCCAGGGAGTTGTTACCCTTCTTGAAGGTGCGTTTTACTGCCTCTCCGGGGTAGAGGTAGAAACGCTGGAGCTAAGCGTCCCCGTCTCCCCAAGCACGTCCTTTGAAAATGTCCCATCCCCGGGAGATCTGGACCAGTCGGTAGGTCAGCCCGTGGTTCATGAGGAGTATCTGGCCTCCACCGAGGAAGAGCTTTACGGCTACTGTACCCAATTTCTGATTCAGGGCCAGAGATTGGATGCAGGCAAGATTCGCGAGGAGCTGTCATCCATGGCGGGGTCAACGGTTGTGGTAGGAGGTGACGACCTGGTAAAGGTACACGTGCATGTCCACGACCCTGGCCCCGTGATTAGCTACGCCGTTTCTCTGGGGACGATAGACCAGGTGAGCATGACCAATATGGACCAGCAACACGAGGAGTTCATGGCCTTCCACCGCGGCCAGACCGGGACGCCCGAGGCTCCCCGTCAGCCGGCGGGAAAGGGGACGGCGAGTGCGGTGGTTGCGGTGGCCTGGGGAGACGGGTACACTGACTTGTTCCGGGGTTTGGGCTGTGCATCCGTAGTCGCCGGGGGGCAGACCATGAACCCCAGCACTCAGGAGTTGCTGGATGCCGCCCGGGATACGGGAGCAAGGGACGTAATCCTGCTGCCCAATAATCCCAATATAATACTCGTTGCCAGGCAGGCTGCCACGGTAGTGGAAGGAGACCCGGACCGGGAGGTAACACTACACGTTGTCCCGTCCCGTACCATACCCCAAGGCGTGGCTGCTCTCCTGGCCTTCAGCCCTGAAGGCGACATGGAAAGCGTTCTCAGGTCTATGGATGAAGCTCTTGCTACGGTGAAGACCATAGAGGTGACAACGGCAGTGCGTCCAGTGACCCTAGGAGAGCTTGCCGTTCAGGAGGGGCAGTACATCGGCATTCTTGAGGGAGAATTGGTGACTGCCGAGGACTCGGCTTTCCTGGCCCTGCAGAAGACCTTGCTCAAAGTTGGGCCGGAGAGTGGGCAACTGATAACGTTGTATTGGGGTGGTGACGTGGATGAAGGCCAGGCCGGTGAGGAGGCAGCCCGTCTGCAAGAAAATATCCCTGGCGTTGAAATAGAAGTGGTGTACGGCGGACAACCTTTTTATCATTACGTGGCCTCTCTGGAGTGAACGGGACATGATGTTCCACCCAAAGGAAGCGCACCCACTGTCGTTTTGAGCGTGGTGAGGAATCTTGGGCGTTTCATCTAAGGCATCGTAGCTTTGTAAGCAGAGACGTTTGATTCATCATCCTTCGGCGGTTTCGGAATGACAGGCTCCGGCACACCGTGGACAGGAACTCGGATCCTCGACACAAGTTACACAAAGGTCTCCGACGCGGAAGAGACCTTGGGATTAACGGTCAGGAGGCTTGCATCATGGCGGTGAAGCTGGTTACGGATAGCACGTGCGATTTGCCCCGGGAGTTGGCAGAGCAGTGGGGTTTGACGGTAATTCCCTGCAACGTCCACTTCGATGATGAGGTATACAAAGACGGGATAGACATCGGGCCGGACGAGTTCTACCGGAAATTAGTGGCCAGTCCCCGGCTGCCCACCACCGCCCAGCCCTCGGTCAACGACTTTTTACAGGTGTACGAGCCGCTGCGTAATGAAGGCCATGACGTGGTATCCATTCATCTCTCCGCCAAGCTCAGCGGCACACTCAACTCGGCCACACAGGCAAGGGAGGCCATTCAATCATCCGGGTCGGGGCGCATTGAAATTATAGACTCTCGGATGGCTTCCGTGGGTCTGGGACTGGTGGCCTTGGAGGCGGCCCGGATGGTACGTTCCGGGTCCTCGTATGATCAAGTGGTGGAGGGTGTCCGGAGTTCCCTCTCTCAGACTCACAGCTATTTCCTCGTGGATACCCTTGAGTATCTCCAAAAGGGGGGGCGCATACGCATAGCCAGTGCCTTTCTCGCGTCTCTTCTTAACAAAAAACCTCTGCTCATGATTAAGGACGGGGAGGCACATCCGTTGGAGCGTGCCC
>JAGWBG010000067.1 GCA_021296015.1 Dehalococcoidia bacterium
CAGCATGGCCTGATGCTTGGACACGACCCCTGGAGCGTGCCCATAGCTACGGTGGCCGGAACCATCTCCACCAATGGCGTCGGCTACCGCGCCGCCAGCTACGGACCGATGGGCGAGCAGGTCCTGGGCCTGGAGGTGGTGTTGCCCAACGGGGAGGTGCTCAACACACGCTCCGTCCCCAAATACTCCTCCGGCCCCAATCTCAACCACCTTTTTGTAGGCGCAGAGGGTGTGTTCGGCATTATCACCAAGGCAACTTTGAGGGTGTTCCGTCAGCCGGAGAAACGGGCCTTCGCCACCGTGGGTTTCGACTCCTTCGACCAGGGCTTCAACGCCGTAGCCGAGCTTTTCGCTTTGGGTCTGCGTCCCACCCTGGTGGACCTGACGGAGGAGTACGGGGAAAGTATGAGCCCCAGCGCACAAGTACGTCTCTACATGATGTACGAGGGCTACAGAGAGGGGGTGTCGGCCCAAAAAGACCGGTCTTTGCGTGTCTGCTGCGATTTTGGCGGCAAGGACATGGGGGAAAAGGAGACCCTGGACTACTGGAAGAATCGCCACAGCAGTGGCGAATGGTATCGCCGGGAGATGTTGGACAAGCCCCGCAACGTCCGATGGCAAAGTCGTCGCGGCAGGGGCTTCGATTACCTTCACATGGCCCTTCCCGTGTCCCGGGTGCTGGACTATCGCCGACGCTGTGATGAGCTTTTATCCAGTCGGGGAATACGGGTGACGGAATACGCCATTTGGACTCAGCCAGAGCTTTTCTCCATGCTGATGGTTCCAGCAGGCAAGATGACCGACGGGCTCTCGGACAGCATGGCGGAGGCCGTGGACGAGGTGCTGCCCCTGGCCCAGGACATGGGCGGCGCTATGGAGTACTGTCACGGCGTCGGTGTAAAGCTCACCCACCTGCTACCGAGGGAGATGGGGGTGGGTTTCGAGGTCGCAAGGGCCATAAAGCGTGCCCTCGACCCCCATGACATCATGAACCCGGGCAAGCTCTTTTAGCCGCCCATCCCAACCGGAGAGCACGGCAGAGCCTATATGGGCGGCCTTCTGTCATGCCAGTGAGTGCCCTGCTCGTAGGCATAAGCCACCTTCATCAGCGTCCCTTCCCCCAGGGGCCTGCCCAATATCTGGAGACCTATGGGTAGCTCAGGTGGCTCAGACGAAGTAAAACCGCAAGGCACGGAGATGGCAGGGACGCCGGACAGGTTGGAGGTGGAGGTGAAGGACCTGCGTCCAAAGTAACCAGCCATCAGTTCCTCTTTGCTATTGATGCCTGCACTGGCCGGTATCTTGGTAGCCGGATGGGGAAAGGTTGGCAGGGCCAGAACATCCACTCGTTCCAGCATCTCCAGGACTTGCCGGCGTAGAAGGGACCGAAGCTTCAGCGCCTTGTAGTATGCTTGGGCCGGCAATATACTTCCTGCCAGCTGACGTATCTGGATATTGTGGTCGTAGTCCTGAAGGCGCTCTCTAATCCAGCGGTAGTGAACGGAAGCCCCTTCTATGTGGGATATGGGGGTGAAGATAGCCGCGCCGTGGACTGCCAGGGGTATGGAGACCTCCTCGACGGATGCTCCCAAGTCTCCAAGGAGCGCAACGGCTTTGGCAACCGCATCCCGGACGTCAGGCTCCACAACATCGTTGTCAACCCACTCACGTATCACGCCCACCCTGACACCCGCTACGCTCCCATCCAGAGCCTGCCCATAATCTGGAACGGGAGCGTTCCAGGTATAGGGGTCTTTGGGGTCATAACCGGCGATGGCTCCCAGTGTCATGGCACAGTCTTCAACAGTCCTTGATATGGGGCCTCCCGTGTCCATTGACCAGATGGAGCCGTGCATTCCGTACCGGCTTACCCTGCCCTGTCCGGGCCTCAGACCCACCAGGCCGCAGTAGGAAGCAGGGCCTCTTATGGACCCGCCGGTGTCCTCACCAACGGAGGTTGCGCAGAGGAAGGCCGCAGTAGCCGCCCCCGAGCCGCTGCTGGAGACGCCGGGGTTCCTATCTAGTGCCCAGGGGTTATGGGGCGTGCCATAAGGGTGATGGAAAGCGTCCCCCATGGCGAACTCGCTCATGTTCAGCTTGCCCAGAAGGATTGCACCCGCCTTTTTCAGATTGGTGATGACGGTGGCGTCCTCGTCCGGGATGAAATCCGAGAGGATTGGGGAGCCGCAGGTGGTCAGGATAGCCCTGGTGTTGAACTGGTCTTTTACGGCAACGGGGATTCCGTGCATAGGCCCTAAGTATTCGCCACGGGCTATGGCATTCTCCGCATCCCGGGCCGCCTCAAGGGCAGCATCTCCACAGATGGTGATGTAGGAGTTCAGTTTGCCATCTACCTCAGCGATGCGCTCCAGGTAGGCCTCCACCGCCTCGACGGGGGAGACTTCCCTGGTCTTGATAAGCCGGGAAAGACCGGTAGCCGAAAGAAAGGGTATATCCGCTCTATCCATGACGACTCCTTACTGTACGTACGCGGGCAGGGTCAATTGTCGGTCTGAAGGGGGCGAAAGACCTGAAGTCCCTTGTGCAGACCAAGGCCGCATCTCAGGTCAAGAACCTCAGATTCTTTGTCGCTTCGCTCCTCAGAATGACGTGGGACTTACGCCGTTGGTTGAGGGACGCTAGGAGCAGGAGGCATACGCACGGGGTGAGCAGAACCCTTCCTGCGCTCTATCTCATCCAGGCTCCAGAAATCGGAGTAGCTGAGGGCGCGGGGGCAGTGACCATAGGACTCTTCTATCTCAACCACGATACCCTGCTGGACACCCCTGTCACCATCGGGGTTCTGCATAGTGTGTGCGACGCTGTGACGGTCCAACTCCTCCCTGGTTACCATGGCCACACGCCCGTTGACACGCACCACGTCGTTAAGGCCCGGGATGAAGAAGACAATGCCAACATGAGGGTTTTCATCCATGTTCTGATAGGACTGAAAGAGTTTGTTGCCCGCCACGTCCGGCACGAGCAGGCGGCGGTCATCAAGGACCCTGACAAAACCCGGCTTGCCCCCCTTGGGTGAGGCGTCACAGTTTCCGCTGCGGTCACTGGTCGCCATAACGAGAAATGGAGACTCGGCGATAAACTCCTTGATAGGCTCCGTCAATGAGTCCCTTACTTTTGTCATTGCCCTCTCCGAGGGAAATCCAAAGGAGCTGGTGAACCTGTTTTCGTAATTGAGTTCAAAGCTTTCCATACAGGCCTCCACGTCGAATATGGCTATGCGGGAACCCCGGACCAGGAATCGGCTCCGGCGGACATATTCTACCCCAGCCATTGGCCCATTACAACTATTATAACTACAGGCAATCCAACGTTGAAATCGGTGGTACAATGGGTCTGAATTGGCAGGCGATGCTATCGGGAGGGACTATGTATTACCATGACCCGAAGGAACGGCTGGAAAAGGAATTGGCTCCGGGAGTCAGGACCCGCACCTTTTGGGGAGACAATATGCTCCTGTCGCTAGTAGAGATAGACCCGGACTGTGAGGTTCCCCGGCACACACACCCCCATGAGCAAGGCGGTATGGTGACCGAGGGGAAGTTGGAGATGGACGTGGGGGGAGAGCTTAAAGTGCTCGGACCAGGCGAGGTCTATATTATTCCCGGCGGCGTGGAGCACTGGGTGAAGGCGGGGAACTCAACGACAAAGGTGCTGGACATCTTCAGCCCGGTCCGGGAAGAGTTCAAGTATTAGCCAGACTAACTAATCACACCCCAGTCGCACCTCGGCCAGTAGCGAATCCAGGCTTTGCCAACTATCAACTCCCTGTCCACAGGGCCAAATGAGCGGCTGTCGTCGCTATGGGCGCGGTTATCGCCCATCACGAAATACTCGCCCTCCCCGAGGAAGCACTCGTGTACCTGTTCATCCGGCTGGTCTAGAAATCCCCCAATTGAGAGGGCACTCAACTGCCCGCTGGCTTCATCATCCGCCGAAGGCGGATTCAAGGAACCGCCTTCGATTTTAAGATAAGGCTCCTCAAGCAACTGGCCGTTGGCGAAAACACGCCCACCCTCGACACGGATATCTTCTCCCGGCAGTCCGACGACGCGTTTTATGTAATTCCTGCGCCACTGGTGAGGGTGACGCAGCACCACCACGTCACCTCTCGCCGGGCCATCCTCCCGGTAGGACAACCGGCTGACCAGTATGTACTGGTCTCTGGCAAAGCTGGGCTGCATACTGTCGCCATGCACCACGAAGCGCACTGCCGTCAGGAGCTCGGCCAATCTGTAGGTTGGGCCGAACTTCAGGAGCGCCTTGAAGACCATATCAAGGGGGTGAAAATACTGCATCACCACCCCAGCGTTACTCCCGCCCGCCTCGGCGGGCGGGAGCCTACAGTACGGGGCTGAGATTCCCGCTTTCACGGGAATGACTCGGAAGGTCGGGTATGACGAAGGGCCTTTTCATGGCAGCGCCATGCGACTTACTGCCCTCGGAAGGTCGCCGGGAGGGGCGGGCCTCCTACGAGCCGAAGCGAACGTCCGCCACTTCGTCCTTGTAGGTCACGTTCTTGGTGGCCCAGAATATGGTGGCTATTTCATCCACGGCCCCAACCAACTCCTTGGCTGCGTCCATGTCCACGTTCTGCTTGTTGCGAGCAGCCAGCTTGTTGGCTTGCCAGAATTTGGTGTGGATGTCCGGGTACTTCTCCAAGTGGGTCGGATTGAAATAATCGTGCCAGAGGATATCCAACTCCTTCTTGCACAAGTCGGCATGCTGCTCCTTCACCGCTATGTAGCGGGCCAGGGTATTGGCGTAGGCCGCATGGCTATCCCCCTCCTCGAGCGCCTGGATACGCATGACCATCTTCTGGACTGTCTGAGCGGCAATCTTGGCCGATACGGGGTCGTAAATGCCACAGGGTATGTCGCAGTGTGCATGGGCAACGCTGGCCGGAAAGACCCTGTTTACAACCTTGAACAAACTATTCAGCATTGAAGCATCCTCCTACCAAGACTTGAACTTCGCGCAAGTGACATTTTAGCCCTTTGTACCTGTGTCCGCAACAGTTTGGCCGCTACGAAAATGCTATGGAAGCCAAGATAGCCCTGAGACGCAGCCTATATATCATTACAGTAATATTATCTATTAGGCAATATCTCTTGACACAACCATATCGGGTACGTTATCATATAATAAATAAAGCAGCACAGGTTGTATCACGATTACAGGCTGCAAAGCTGAGAGAAGGGGACATGACCACGCTAGTAGACCAGTCGCACAACATATCCAAGGCAGAGTACCAGGAACCTTATGATGACCAAAATGAGTGGGCGCATTTGTCCACACATAAGGACGGGCTCTTGGTGAAGGTCGCAAGACATATAGAGATATTAGGTGACCAGCTAGGCGGGCCGCCCATGACCAAGCGGGATCGCTTCAGGCACGACCTAGTGACGGCACGACATATACGGCAAGCGTTTAACCACTGGTAGTCGAAGACTACGTTTGGATTTTATCCCGGCCTGATACCCGCCTGTGGTGTTCGACTTACTATATCAGCTCCACGGGAGTGGGGATACCCTCAAGGTCCTGCTCGGTGGCCGGGCTCCCGGGATTGATGCCCAGATGTTCATCCATGAACCAGTAAACCTGGTTCAGGTGATGGGTGCTGTGTCTGAGTATTATGTTCAGCAACTCAATCACCGTGACCTCTCCCCCGTAGTGGGCCGGAACGACCCTCTCTAAGGAGGTCGTATCGTTGCTCCTGAGAAACCCTACAACATTACGCTTAACGTCCTCTCCGTATCGGGCGATGGCATCTGCGTCGGCGGCAATGCCCTGAAGACGCTCGTTGGATGCCCTCATATCCTCCGTACTCATGCTGCCGTGCACATGGCTGAGCCATGCCAGCTCGGGGAAGGACAATATGTGGATGATAAGCTCCCCAAGGGTCTGAGGACGCCAGGGGACCTGCTGTTCCAGGCGGGAGCGGGATAGCTCCCCGGTGGCCCGGATCGCGGCACCGAGGATTCTGTCATATTTATCGGCCAACCACTCCGTATTGCTCCCCAGGTCTACCTTAATATCCAGCTTCAGTGCGGGAAGCAGCTTCTTTGGGTAGTAACCGATGATTACCTCGTCGTCCACAATGGTAACGGGGGCGGCCTTGACTCCACGGCTCTGAAGATATTCGCGAGCATCCACATCCGTAGCCAAATCGTGATGCTCGTAGTCAACGCCATTGGACGATAGGAACGCTTCCAGCGTCCGGCAGCTAAATCACCCGGGTAGCGTATACAAGTCTACCTTCATACCATCCTCCCTCCGGTTCTCCTTGGATATAGTAGTCCTTCTACTGGGCTGTTATACCGCCGTCAATGACAAGCTCGGTGCCCGTAACCCACGACGCCTCATCGGAGGCAAGGTAGAGAACACCGTACGCTATTTCTTCAGAGGTGCCCATTCTACCCAAGGGCACTTCGCTCGACAGCCGTTCGCGAGACTCAGCCTCGGGCAGTACGCTGTGAAGCATGGGGGTGTCAACAGGTCCGGGATGGACCGAGTTGCACCTTATGTTCTCGGTGGCGTACTGGACGGCAGTCGCCTTGCTGAAGACCCGGATTGCTCCTTTCGATGAGCCATAGGCCGGGGTGGTGTGCTTGCGACCCACGATGCCCTCCACTGAGGAGATGTTGACTATGGAACCTCCTCCGGCCCTTCTCATGGCCGGTATCACATACTTGGTGCCCAGGAACACCCCTTTGGCATTCACCTCCATGATTCGGTCCCAGACTTCTCCGGTGGTCTCCTCCAGGGACAGGACCCGGATGATGGCCGCATTGTTTATCAGGATGTCCAGTTTGCCGTACCTAGTCTCGGCAAGCTCTATGGCATGGAGCCAGCTATCATCGCTGGTCACGTCCAGATGAACGTAAGTGGCGTCGCCTCCAGTCTCCTGCACCTCGGCCTCGACCTTCCTTCCCTCGTCGTCAAGCACGTCACCAAAGACCACCCTTGCCCCTTCGTTAACGAACATCCGGGTCTCAACGGCTCCCTGGCCTCTCGCGCCCCCGGTGATGAGGGCCACCTTGCCATCCAGTCGTCCCATATCTGCCTACCTCCTCATGCTCATTCTGTCTGGTACGGGCAAAGGCCTCGAATCAACTCAAGCGCTTGAACAACCTTATCATGGCTTGGCATGAGATGTGCCAGTGTGATGCCCTGCCTATGCAACATTACTAGCACATCACGGG
>JAGWBG010000001.1 GCA_021296015.1 Dehalococcoidia bacterium
ACCCCTTCCGCCTATTCTTCCATCACGTCGTGCCACTGATGGGCCAGATTATCGCCGGAGACAGAGCAGCCTACACCTACTTGCCCCAGTCGGTGGCCGGGTTTCACTCCGCGGACGAGCTGGCCCGGTACTTCGAGGAGGTGGGGCTGGAGAACGTGGGCTACCAGCGAATGGGTTTGGGTGCCGTAGCAGTACACTGGGGCACAAAGGCTTAACTACCACTTGCCAGCAGCCGCTGAGAGCAATAAAATCCAGTGGTAGGCATTCCAGGTGAACGAAAAGGAGTGTAGTCATGCCCATATTTGATCACAGGAATCATCCTCCTCTGGAGCCGGTGGATGGCAGGGAATCACGCCGGTTTGTGAACAAAGAGGCGGGCGCAGCCTCTCTTACAGTAGGGGAATTGGTGATGCATCACGGCTCAGCGCTGCGGCTGCACACTCACCCCACTGATGAGGCCATAATACTAATGGAGGGCAATGTCCAGATGATTGTGGGCAACGAGTCCCACGACGCCGCCCCCGGAGATACCCTGCTGGCCCCACCTGGAACGCCCCACAAGTTGGTGAATGAGTCCGGCGACGATGCCCGGATGTACACCATATTCCCCACGGACAGCCCCACCACCGAGTACGTGGACTAGACGCAGCGTCGTAATATAAGTATGTAGGATGAAACTGGGGTATTGTCAGGGGTCCGATTTCAGAAGGGCGGGACGATTCCCTGTATTCCAGTAGTCGTTTTCCCCTGCTTGCCGCAGACCCTCCACTGTGACGGGCCGCATCCAGCTTGTGGCCTGTACTATGCCTTGAGGCACAAGGGTTGAGAACGCAACGGTAACATTCCGTTTTGCGTGGTTTGGTTGTGGACAGCACCAACTCCACCTGTTATTCTTAATATCTGGAGCCAAACATAATCAAGGGAATATATGGCAGTACCAATAAGCATCCTCCCTGGCAAATTTCGATGGCTGGCTTTGGCTTTGGGCCTGTCGGTGGCCGCTGCTCTGCTCATCAGTTGCGGCAGCGAAGCACCCGCTACCGACACGCCAATGCCTCGCCCAACCTCCACACCGGTTGACCTTGGCTCCTCTACGGAAACTCAACAGCCCACAGCGGTGCCTGCGCCCACCTCACCACCTATCCAAACGTCGTTGGAGGTGGGGCACGAGGTGGGACAGAAGGCCCCGGATTTCATGCTGACCACAGTGGAGGGTGAGCAGGTTACCCTGGCCAGTCTCCAGGGCCGTCCAGTAGTCCTCTACTTCTACGCCACCTGGTGACCCGTCTGCCGTGCCTCGTTGAGGCAACTGAAGAACGTCCAACCTGAATACGCGGACCGCGTGGGCTTTCTTGCAGTGGACGTAGACCCTTCGGAGAGTGCCGAAAAGATCCTGTCTTACAAAGAGGTCGAGGGATTCTCGTGGCCCATGACCACTGCTGATGCTGTCATGGTGAAAAGCTATAACGTCACTCGTCAAGCTGCCCATGTGACCCTCGACTCCAACGGCATTGTCCTGTCAAGTGTCACCTACGGAAGCGAGACCGCAGAGGATTGGCGACAGCTTTTCGAAAGCCTGCTCGGCTCCTGACCCCCACCAGTCTGTATGACTTCAGAATCGGTACGACGGACCAATCAAATGAAGGGATCACCCAACTATCCCGCTACCTCCATCTCGTCCAGAATCTTGGGGGCTTCCGTCAGCGTCCTGTGTACCGGACACCGTCGGGAGATTATCAGTAACCTCTGGCGTTGCTCTTCAGTGAGGTCGCCTTTCACAACAATGTGACGGCGAATCAAGTCCAGCATCGTGTCGTCGTCTTCCTCGCACTCCTCACAGTCCCGTGCGTGCACTCGATCATAGCTCAGGTCTATGGTGACCCCATCCAGAGGCCAACCCTTTCTCCTTGCATAGAGGATAAGGGTCATAGCCGTTCAGGTGCCCAGGGCCGAGAGGAGAAGCTCGTAGGGGTTGGGGCCAAGCTCGTCGCCGTCGTAGTGGGAATCATCGGCAACGAAAGCGTGGCGGGTGGTGGTGACCAACTGCTGAAGATTGTTCAGGCTTTCGACTCTCACCGTATCCATTGGAGACTCCTTATAGTATTGGTCTTATACGGCTATCCTATAACGAAACCAGCGTCCACAGGCATGACGTTCCCGGTCACGAATGAGGCCGCATCAGAACATAGCCACACCACAACTTCAGCAACCTCCTCCGGCGTCCCCAGCCGTCCGACTGGCTCCATCGCACTGGCCTGCTCCTCACCCCTTGGGTTGTCCACATTGATGCGGGCAAACATGGGGGTATGAATGAAGCCGGGGCACACGGCGTCGACACCAATACCCGGCCGAGCGTATTCCAGGGCGGCTGTCTTGGTCAACCCGGCCACCCCATGCTTTGTGGCGGCGTAGGCCGACGCGCCCCTCATGCCCACCAGGCCGGCAGCCGAAGAAGTGTTTACGATAGCTCCCCCGCCCTGCTTGAGCATCTGGGGAATCTCGTACCTCAAGCACAACCACACACCTTTGAGATTGACACTCATCAGTTGGCCCCAGGCATCATCAGGGTATTCGTGGGTGCGCAGCCCGACCGGGCCCTCTATGCCAGCGTTGTTGTGGGCGCAGTCCAGCCGTCCATAAGTTTCGACGGCCCTGTTGACCATCGCCTCAACATCGGCGGCCCTGGATACGTCAGCGTAAGCGAAGATGGCCTCTCCACCGGCATCATTTATCATGCTTACCGTGTCCTCGCCACCCTCGGCATTCACGTCGGCCACGACCACCCTGGCCCCTTCCCTGGCAAATATCAGGGCGGTGGCACGCCCCATTCCCGAACCTCCACCCGTCACCAGAGCAACCTTGGACTCCAGGCTTCCAGCCATTTCTACACCTCTCCTACGCGATATATTTGCTCCGTCTTGTTGATTTACCTTTCCTAAGAGTGTGTTTCCAAAGATGCTTGACGCACATTGTCATTCCGAGGAGCGGAGCGACGAGGAATTTAAAATCTCCGGCTTCAACAAAGCCACGGCTTTAGATTCCTCGCTGCGCTCGGAATGACGTGGGACCGAAATGTCAGCTGAGCCAAGCTAAGGACAATGGATAAATGTCTAATGTGCATCAGGCATATTAGAGGAGAAGGCACTTTGGAAACACCTTCTAAGAATCTCGCTGACCGTGCTGGTGTTTTGGTCCGCCAAAGGCGGATGGCCTTGAATCTGGTCTCCGTTGAGTACCTTCTCAGATTCCACACTCCGATTCGCTCCGTTCGGAATGACATGGTGAGGGCGCTCTGTGTCGGATTAAGGGACATGGCCTTTTCGCCGCACCTTTTCGTCAGTCATGGCACTGAGTCTCCCTTCTCAACATGAGCGGAAGCCGGGTCTCCCCAGCCGCCTCCACCTGGAGTGCGGATGCTCAGCACGTCTCCCGGCTCTACGTCCAGCACCTCTTTCCCCGAGAGCTTCACTTCTTCGTAACCGCTACGGAATAGCACGTTCTCTCCCCGCTCACCATGGTGTCCCCCGTGGAGTCCATAGGGGGCGAACCTGCGCCGCTCCGATAGAATGGTCACCCTGGCCCTCGTGAGGAACTCCACGTCTCGCACAAGGCCGTCTCCCCCGGAGAATTTACCAGCGCCCCCGGAGCCGTTGCGGAGAGCGTAACGCTGAAGGCGCATAGGGTAAACGAACTCCAGGGCCTCAATGGGGGTGTTCATGGTGTTAGTCATGTGGGTATGGATGCCCGAAACACCGTCTTTGGTGGGCCTGGCACCCATCCCACCGGCGATGGTCTCGTAGTAGACAAATGGCTTGTCCCGTGTGAGGTCATGGCCGCCAATTAGCAAGTTATTCATGCTGCCCTGACTCGCGGCGGGGATAAGCTCCGGCAGGGCCTGGGACATGGCAGCCAGCAGTACGTCGGTGACACGCTGAGAGGTCTCCACGTTGCCCCCGGCCACTCCACGCTGAGGCTCCGGGTTAATCAGCGACGCATGGGGTGCAACGATGCTCACAGGCCGCAGGCAACCCTGGCTGGGAGGCACGTCCATGCCCACGATACAATGGACCATATACAAGACCGCTGAGACCGTCACCGCCAGGGGAGCGTTGATGCAGCCCGGCCGCTCAGGGGACGTGCCGGTGAAGTCCACCGCCATCTCATCACCGTCTACGATAATCGTTACGGCTATGGGCACAGGCTGGTCGGTGAGTCCGTCATCGTCCATATAGTCCATGTAGTGGTATGAGCCGTCGGGTATGCGGCTGATGGCAGCCCTGGTAAGCCGCTCCGAGTAGTCCAGAAGGGCTTCCATGTGCTCCAGGGTGGTCTCCAGATTGTACCGGGCGACTATCTCCTCCAGCCTTCTCTCTCCCACGCGGATGGATGCAAACTGGGCTGCCAGGTCTCCCTTGCGCTCGTCTGGCGTCCGGGAGTTGCGGCAGATGAGCTGCACCACTTCCTGGTTCAGTCTCCCGCTACGGGCCAGCTTCAGAGGAGGGATGATAGTACCCTCCTGGTAAAGCTCGGTAGACAGTGGGAGGGACCCGGGGGTCATACCCCCAACGTCGGCGTGATGTCCACGGTTAGAGATGAATCCTGCCAAGCGTCGCTGACCGTCTTCGGTAACGTAGACGGGTGCCACCAGGGTGATGTCGGGCAGGTGAGTGCCGCCCAGGTAGGGGTCGTTGAGTATCACGACGTCGCCGGGTCTCAGGGAGCCTGTGAAGCTGTCAATAGCCGCCTTCACCGAGGCGGGCATGGCTCCCAGGTGGACGGGCACGTGTGCGGCTTGGGCTACCATCTGGCCCTGGGGACTAAATAGGGCGCAGGCGAAGTCCCGCCTCTCCTTGATGTTGGGCGAGTAGGCGGTGCGCTGAAGGGCCACCCCCATCTCCTCACTCACGGAGATGAACAGGTTCTTGAACACTTCCAGGCTTATGGGGTCAACCATCTATCACCTCTTCAGTCAACTCTATCCAGTAGGATGCTATCTCCTGCCAGATGAGGCTATCCCGGAGCTTCTGCTCCATCTCATCAGGGGTATAAGTCAGAATTTCAAAGGCCACAGTATAGGGGGCAAGGTTGCGCAGTCTTGCCATGCGCTTCACCAACTCCCCGGTGAAATCAGGGGAGACCACCGCCATATCCACGTCGCTATCCTCTAGCCAGTCTCCCCGGGCGAAGCTGCCGTACAGGTAGACGCGGGCGACGGGATGGACCTCCTTCAATCGTCGAAGGAAGGAGCGTATGGCATCCTCGACTTTAAGGGGCAAGGAGTTGGCGAGCATGGGCTAATTACTCCATTATCCGGGGGCGATTACCAGGTTCTTCCACTGGTCCACCTCGGCCAACCAGCCGGGAGGTATCACTATCGTGGAGTCCATCTGGTGGACAAGCGCCGGACCCGGGATACGGTTGCCACAATGCAGCCTGTCCCGCAGGTAGAGGGAGGTGGCAAAAGCGCCTTCTCGGAAGACCACGTTGGTCTCGCCGGTACGGGCCTCATTGGGATTCTCGGAGGCGGGCGCTTCGGGCTGGGGTGTGGGCGCGTCCACAGCAACTACCATCTTCAGGCGAAGGTTCACTATCTCCACCGGCTCCGAGGGGTCGGCGTACCCGAATCGCTGCCTGTGGGCTTTGTGAAAGGCGCCGCTAATGGCCCGGTCCAGGGAACGCCCGGAACGATGCGATGGATAGTCCACGTTAAGCTCGTAGGACTGTCCCACGTAGCGCACGTCAAGGGACCGCTGGGCCACGAGTCGCTCCATATTCAGTCCTTCTTGTCCCATGTCTTCTCTGGCCTGGTCCTCCAGGGTAGAGAAATCCTCCTCCAACCGCTCCCGGCTGACGTCCTGCCCTCGGAGCATGACAGTCCGGGAGTAGTCCTTCACAATATCGGCGATGGCGACACCCAGAGCCGACAAAATGCCCGGGTTTGGAGGAATCAGCACCCTGGGTATGCCCAACTCTTGGGCCAGGTCGCAACTGTGCATAGGCCCTGCTCCCCCGAAGGGAACCAGAGTAAACTCCCTGGGGTCGTACCCTCGCTCCAGGGATATGGTCCTTATAGCCCGCTCCATACTGGCATTCACCACTCGAATGATACCCAAGGCAACTTCCTGCGTGCCGGTCCCTATATTCTTTGCCAACTCGCCGATGAGCTTTTCGGCCCTGTGATAGTCGAGGGGCAGCCTTCCGCCAAGAAAGTGCTCAGGTTGTAGTCTTCCCAAGACCAGATTGGCGTCAGTAACGGTAACGCTGTCTCCTTTCCCATAGCAGGCGGGGCCCGGGTCGGCTCCGGCGGACTGGGGACCCACCAGCAACGCGCCTCCCTCGTCCACTCGTGCGATGGAGCCGCCCCCCGCACCTACGCTGTGTATCTCAATCATGGGCACGCTGATGGGGTATCCACCCAGCACGGATGACGTGGTCTCCTTTATTCTGCCCGGGCAAAGGGAGACATCGGTGGATGTCCCACCCATGTCCAGGGTTATGATGTCTTTGTAGCCTGCCAGAGAGCCTGTGTAGAAGGCACCTACCACGCCGCCGGCGGGGCCACTCAATACGGTGCGCACCGGCTGGGATGCGGCCAGGGAAGCGATTATGCTGCCGCCGGAGGACTGCATGATACGCAGCCCACTACCCAGAGCCTTCTCAAGATTGGCCAGATACCGGGCCATAACAGGGCCTACGTAGGCGTTGACTACGATGGTGCTGGTGCGCTCGTACTCCCGGAACTCGGGCAACACCTGGCTGGATATAGATAGGAACGGCTTGGCACCCAGTTGTTCCAGGGCTTCCCGCAACATCTCCTCGTGAAGGGGATTCAGAAAGGAGAAGAGGAGGGATACGGCCACCGCCTCAACCCCTGACGCTTCTATGGCTTTGGCCACGCCCTCCAGGTCCTCGGGTGAGGGCGAGGTCAGAACGGCGCCGGTGTAGTCTACTCGTTCCTTTATTCCATGACGAAGCTCCCTGGGAACCAACACAGGGGGACGTTCCAGCATCAGGTCGTAAAGCTCGGACCTGCTCTGCCTCCCTATCTCTAGCACGTCCTCGAAGCCCTGAGTGGTTACCAGAGCGGTACGTCCCCCTTTTCCTTCCAGTAGAGCGTTGGTCGCTACCGTGGAGCCGTGGACGAAGAGGTTCCGATCTCCCGAATCGGCATCCCCGACTTCCAACTCCTCTATGCCCTGAAGTATGCTCCGTGAGGGGTCGGCGGGGGAGGAGGGCAGCTTGTGTACGATAATTTGTCCATCCTTCAAGACAGCGAAATCGGTGAACGTGCCACCGACGTCTATACCGATTACAATCTCAGACATAAAGCACCTTTCTTAAACACGTAAGCAGGGAACAGTTAAAATTATAACATCAGTGTTATACTAACCTCATGCTATTACTACAGCAGGAGGACGGACTGCATGGAAGTGCAGACTATAAATTTCACCATCGAACGAGAGACCAAGAACACCGTCCGCTACCAGGAGGAAGCGGATGGTAAACCCCCGGCCATCGGCACCATCTACGTCCAGAAGTGGTTCCTGGGCCAAAACCCGCCCCAGAGAATCGCCGTCACTATCACGGAAGGTGAGTGAAGGCGACCGAGCGCCGGTTGTAAAGTGCCAAAATCTGACGTATATTGTATTACTGTCGCATCTATCATAACATCCGTCACATTGAGAATCTGCTGCAACGGAGGGAAATAGGATGGCACAAGCAAATACAGGCTACGCCCCGGAAGCCTGTGCTCTATGTGGAGGGACAGGAGAGGTTTCAGCAAGCCCGTGTAGGCCTTGCGGGGCCCAGGGCAAAGTGTTGGTAGCGCCGCCGCCTACTATATGCGCCCAGTGTGGGGGAAAGGGAAAGCAGGGCACTTCAAGGTGCTGGAAGTGCGGCGGCTCAGGCTGGAGAGACGCACGAAAGCAAGCTGCAGCAGCGGGCTAAAGGAGCCATAATTTCAAACGATACCGTCCCAACGGGTCACCTGCAACCGTGGCGCCCAATTCCACGGGGGGCCGAGGACAACAAGCGAGTCAGGTGGTCCCGTTGGCATCGCTGCTTGAGCGGGTAGCCTGCTGGCTCGACTTGACAGGTCTAGCAGGCCCTAGTAATATGGTTTGTGAATAAAATCGCATAAAGTAAAACCCACCTTATCCAGAGAGGCAGAGGGAACGACCCTGAGAAGCCGGGCAACCGGTCGGGGTCATGGCAGATGTCCATGACACGACACGGTGCTAATTTCGGCCCCGAAGGTTCGGGGAAAGATGAGGGGGGCTTAGTATGAATTAAGCTTCCTTCGCATAGGAAGCTTTTTATATGCAATTTTTCATGTGCGGGGAGATGGCTTCATGGCCGAGGTGAAGGCTATAGAGTGGGCCAATGGAAAGCTCAGACTTCTCGATCAGACCAAACTCCCTGTGGAGCAGACTCCCTTGGAGTTGGACCACTACAAGGAAGTAGTAAAGGCCATCGCGGAGATGCGGGTCCGCGGCGCGCCCGCCATAGGGGTCGCTGCCGCTTATGCCGTAGCCATGTCTGCCAGAGACGTCCAAGCGGAGAGCCACCGGGAATTTCTGGCCCAGCTGGCCGAGCTGGGCGACGAGATAGCCTCGGCCAGACCGACCGCCGTGAATATAACCTGGGCCGTTCAACGGATGATAGACGCAGCCGAGTCCGAGCCTGACCTGGACCTGATAAGGACACGGCTCCTCGCCGAGGCACAGCGTATCCAGGAAGAGGACGTGGAAATAAACCGGCGCATGGGTAAATATGGCGTCGAGCTTATGCCCGATGGCGGAGCAGTCCTGACCCACTGCAATACGGGAGCGCTCGCGACAGCAGGCTATGGCACGGCTTTGGGGGTAATCAGGGCCGGATGGGAAACCGGAAAGCGTTTCCACGTCTTCAATACCGAGACCCGTCCATTCCTTCAAGGTGCGCGTCTCACCTCATGGGAACTGGTGCAGTTGGGAATACCGTCCACCCTCATCGTGGACTCAAGCGCCGGGCTGCTGATGAGGCGTGGCGAGGTGAGTTGTGCCATAGTTGGCGCCGACCGCATCGCTGCCAACGGCGACGTCGCCAACAAGATAGGTACATACTCCCTCGCTGTGATAGCCAGAGAGAACGGCATACCCTTCTACGTGGCCGCACCGACCAGCACAGTGGACTTGAGCATACCGTCCGGTAACGAGATACCCATCGAGGAAAGACAAGCCGAGGAGGTGACCCGGTTCGGCGGTGCGCAAACTGCTCCGGAAGGCATTGACGTTAGAAACCCCGCCTTTGACATAACACCCCATCAGTACATCACCGCTATAGTTACCGAGAAGGGCGTAGTGCGGGAGCCTTACACCGAAAGCTTACCTGAGACCGTCAAGGGTATGCAGGTAGAATCATGACTGAAGCCCGAATCGCGATAATCGGCGGCAGCGGCCTCTACGAGATGGATGCCCTGACCAACGTGCGTGAGGTGGAGATAGACACTCCCTTCGGCAACCCCAGCGACGCCGTCATCCTTGGCGACCTGGAGGGTATGCAGGTCGCTTTTCTGGCACGCCACGGTAGAGGTCATCGCATAAATCCCACCCGACTCCCCGTCAGGGCCAACATATATGCCCTCAAGACTCTGGGAGTTGAATGGATTATATCCGTCAGTTCCGTGGGCAGCCTGAAAGAAGCTCTAAAGCCTCTGGACTTTGTGGTCCCCGATCAGCTCATAGACCGCACCCGTCAGAGAGCGAGTACATTCTTCGACGACGGACTGGTAGCCCATATAGCCTTCGCCGATCCTTTCTGTCCGGTGCTCAGCGGCCTGCTCTACAAGAGCGCTCAGCAGACATGTACAGAGCGAAGCCGGAGCGGTGCAGACGTCGGGTCAATCCACAGGAGCGGCACCTACGTTGTCATGGAAGGGCCTGCCTTCTCCACGAAGGCCGAAAGCGCACTCTATCGCTCATGGGACGCGGACATCATCGGCATGACCGCCCTTCCGGAGGCCAAGCTGGCACGCGAGGCGGAGATTTGCTACGCGACCCTGGCCTGTGTCACCGATTACGACTGCTGGCACGAGACCGCCGAGTCGGTAACGGTAGAGGTGGTGGTGGCGAATCTGATGAAGAATGTATCCACGGCCAAAGAAGCGTTAAGAGGAGTTTTGCCCAATATCCCGATAGAACGCTCCTGTTCCTGTGCCTCGGCTCTGAGAGATGCAATCATTACCTCAAGGGACCGCATCCCCCAAGAGCTAAAGGAAAAGATGCAGCCCATCACGGGGAAATACTTGATATAAGGAGAGATGGTTATGGCCAGGCAAGACCCTGGAGAACCCTACTTCCGCGTAGACTCGGACGAAGCCGTGGAGATTCTCCAAAGGGAGGGGAATGGCGCCGCTATAGTTGACGTGCGCCGAGACGATGAGTGGGTGACCGGACACGCCAGCAACGCAATCCACATACCCATTGACGACTTGTTGGGCAGGATGGACGAACTCCCTCAAGGAAAGAAGCTCCTGTTCATCTGTGCCGCCGGAGTGCGTAGCGGCCTGGCCTGCGAGATGGCCGCCTCCATGGGCTTCCCCAGCGAAAACCTGTACAACGTGGAGGACGGCACGCCCACCTGGATTGAGAAGAATCACCCAACCTCCTACGGCGATGAGCCGTAGGCAAAAGCACCGAGACTTATATCGCGTATTTCAGGGCTGCGGCCAATGCAGCCCAAACTCCGGTAAGCCCTATATCGTAAAGTGAGAACCAACCATGACCATACTTGTAGTAGGATCAGTGGCCTACGACTCGGTAGCCACTGCCCAGGGTAGCAGACAGGATGCCCTGGGCGGGTCAGCCACCTATTTCTCCTTATCGGGCAGCAACTTCGCTAAAGTGGGAATCGTAGCGGTGGTTGGAGACGACTTCAGGACGGAGGACGTGGAGCTTTTGAAGTCCCACCACGTGGATACTTCCGGACTCAAGACATCTCGCGGCAAGACCTTCCGATGGGCGGGGGAATACGACGCGAGGGACGTGAACATCCGCCAGACCCTGGATACCCAGCTAAACGTATTCGCCGACTTCGAGCCAGAGCTAACCCAGGAGCAACGTTAACAGCCCTACCTCTACCTGGCAAACATTGACCCGGAGCTTCAACTCAAGGTGCTTGAACAGATGGACGAGCGGCCCAGGCTGGTGGCCGCCGATACGATGAACTTCTGGATAGACGGCAAGAGGGATGCCCTCACCGAGGTCGTGAAGGCGGTGGACGTTCTGTTCATGGATGAGAATGAGACTCGTATGTTCGCCGCCCCTCATGTCAACAGTGCAAATACAGTAAAAGCGGCCAGGTACATCCTGAGCCTGGGACCAAGAATGGTCATGATCAAGAGGGGCGATCACGGAGTGATGCAGTTCACGGAGGATTCGATTTTCGTTGCTCCGGCTTATCCCCTTGAGAACGTGGTAGACCCCACAGGAGCGGGAGACTCGTTCGCCGGAGGGTTCATGGGATACCTGGCGGCAACGGGAGACCTGAGCCAATCGGCCTTCCACAGGGCCACCGTGTTGGGTTCGGTCATGGGTTCCTTCGCAGTGGAGCACTTCAGCGTAGAGCGATTGTGCTCTCTGACACGTCCCGAGCTCACCAACCGGTTCCGCGAGTTCTCCCAACTGAGCCAGTTCGATGCTCTGAGGGATGACGAGACGCTGCCCTGGCATGAGAATACTGGTCCCGAATAAGTGAGTCCGCCTCACCCTCGAATGCCCAGACCGAAAGATGCGGGCGACCGAAGGCCGGGGGTGAAGGGGCCACAAACAAAACATTAATTGTTTGAGGAGGAATTCTTGGAAACGAAATCAAGCCGAGGGGACGTAAAAGACCTGTCCCTGGCCAAAGACGGGATCAACCTCATACGTTGGGCCGCCAGAGAGATGCCGGTCATCGGGCTGATACGGGAGCGGTTCTCCAGGGAACGACCCTTTGAAGGACTGCGTATATCAGGATGCCTGCACATCACCACCGAGACGGCCAACCTCGCCCTTGCGTTGAAGGACGGAGGCGCCGAAGTTGCGATGTGCGCAAGCAACCCCCTGAGCACCCAGGATGCTGTCGCCGCCGCCCTGGTGAGCGAATACGGCATACCCACCTTTGCCATCAAGGGGGAAGACAACGAGACCTACTACCGCCACATCCACTCCGCCCTGGACCATAATCCCAACATGACCCTGGATGACGGCGCCGACCTGGTCACCGCCATCCATAAGGAGCGCCAGGACCTGATTGACGGCGTTATCGGCGGTGCCGAGGAGACCACCACAGGCGTTGTCCGGCTGCGAGCCATGGCAGAGGACGGCCAGCTCAAATACCCCATCATAGCCGTCAACGAGGCGGATACCAAACATTTCTTCGACAACCGCTACGGCACCGGACAGAGCACCCTGGACGGCATCACCCGCGCTACCAACATCATGTGGGCAGGCAGAAGGGTGGTGGTCTTCGCCTATGGCTGGTGTGGGAGAGGGGTTGCCATGAGAGCCCGCGGCATGGGAGCACACGTCACAGTCATAGAAGTTGACCCGGTCAAGGCCCTGGAAGCGATTATGGACGGTTTCACCGTCATGCCCAGCGTGGAGGCGGCCCGGACGGGGGAGGTTTTCATCACCGTCACCGGCGGCTTCAAAGCCATCGGTCAGCAACACCTGGATGCGATGCGGGATGGAGCTATTCTGTGCAACAGCGGACACTTCAACGTGGAGATAGATATACCCGCCCTGGCAGCCATGTCCAAGGAGAAGAGCCAAATACGCCCCTTCGTGGATGAGTATGTCCTCAAGGATGGAAGGCGAATCTACCTCCTGGCCGATGGCCGCCTGATAAACCTCTCCGCCGCCGAGGGTCACCCTTCCAGCGTTATGGACATGAGCTTTGCCAACCAGGCCCTCAGCGCGGAGTACGTGGTAAAAAACAGGGACAGCCTGTCTCCGGGGGTGTACCCGGTGCCCCGGGACACCGATATGGAGGTTGGACGCCTGAAGCTTCGTTCTATGGGGATTGAGATAGACACCCTCTCTTCAGAGCAGCAACGATACCTGGAAAGTTGGGAAGAGGGAACCTAGTATATAACGAGGAGGAACTGTACAATGGCTTTTACCTTTATGGACTCAGCACGTTATCTCCTGACCTCGGAGTCGGTTACGGAGGGACACCCAGACAAGCTATGTGACCAGATTTCCGATGCAGTCCTTGACTCCATCCTTGGCCAGGACCCGGAAGGCAGGGTCGCATGTGAAACATGCACCACAACCGGCCTGGTAGTGGTCATGGGGGAGATAACCACCAACTGTTACGTGGACATTCCATCTCTGGTGCGGGATGCTCTGAAAGCGGCAGGCTACGTTCACGCCGATTACGGCATTGACTACAAAAGCTGCGGGGTTATGGTCTCCATCAAGGAGCAGTCAAAAGATATAGACGCCGGAGTGAGCCGCTCTCTGGAGCTTCGTGAGGGGGCAGGGAGCGACAACGGCCATGAGGATAAGCTCAGTATAGGGGCCGGGGACCAGGGAATGATGGTGGGGTTCGCCTGCAACGAGACCCCGGAACTGATGCCCCTGACGGTAAGTCTGTCCCACAAGCTTACAAAGCAGCTAGCCAAGGTAAGGAAGGACGGTGTACTGGAATACCTGCGGCCCGACGGCAAATCCCAGGTTACGGTGGAGTACAACTATGGCGTGCCCAAGCGCGTAGATACCGTGGTCATAAGCGCTCAACATGATCCTGATACCAACAATGAGGACATAAAGAAAGACATCATGGAGCATGTCATAAAGAGCGTGATACCCGAGGAGCTTATGGACTCCGAGACCCAATACCTCATCAACCCCAGTGGAAGGTTCGTCACTGGCGGGCCCGAGGGGGATGCCGGACTCACCGGGCGGAAGATACTGGTGGATACCTACGGCGGGATAGCCCGACACGGCGGGGGCGCTTTCTCAGGAAAGGACCCGACGAAGGTGGACCGCTCCGGGGCCTACGCTGCCCGGTACGTTGCCAAAAACATAGTGGCAGCAGGGCTGGCCGACAGAGCGGAAGTATTGGTGTCTTATGCCATCGGCAAGGCCGAGCCAACCTCCATAAGCGTGGAGACCTTCGGCACCGGCAAGGTAGATGACGACGTCATAAGCGAACTGGCGTTAAAACACTTTGACCTGAGACCCGCGGCCATAATAGAGAACCTGCACCTGAGAAGGCCCATCTACAAGGGCACCGCAGCCTATGGTCACTTCGGGCGCGAGGACCTGGACCTGCCCTGGGAGCGCACGGACAAGGCTGCCATTCTCAGGTCGGAGGCAGGCCTGAGCTAGAATAAATAGGACTCAAATACCCTGGGCGCTCGGAATGACACAGAGTTATCTCTAGGCCCTAAATCGCGGCGAAAGCTCAGCATAATCTCACAGGAGTCTGAGATGGCGATAATCCGGTTCGGGACGGACGGGTGGCGCGGCCTCATCGCCCGAGACTTCACCTTCGACAACGTAGCCCTATGCGCCCAGGGAGTAGCCAGCTACCTGCACAAGGAGGGAAGGGCCGGGGATGGCCTCGTCGTCGGCTACGACACACGTTTCGCTTCCCGGGAGTTTGCCGGCCTGGTAGCGGAGGTCATGGCCGGAAATGGCATCGTCACCTTCCTTTCCGACAGGGCCGCTCCCACCCCGGTGGTGAGCTATAACATTCTGCACCATAAAGCCGCAGGCGCAGCCATTATAACCGCAAGCCACAATCCGGCCCTTTGGAACGGATTCAAGTACAAACCCGACTACGCCGGCAGCGCCAGCCCCGAGGTAACCGCACGGCTGGAGCAGGAGATTGAGCGGGCGGAGACCGATGGTGTAAGCTCAATGCCACTACACAAGGCCGGGGACGAGGGGCTTGTGCAAATCATAGACCCGACGCCTCCGTACCTGGAGCAGATTGCCCGTCTTGTGGATATAGAAGCCATCTCCGGTGCGGGCCTTAGCATAGTGGTAGACGCCATGCACGGAGCGGGGGCGGGTTACTTGCGTTCAATTCTTCCCCAGAGCAGGGATAGGAGCATGGTATTTGAGATAAACGGTGAGCGTAACCCGGCCTTCCCCGGTATGGAGCGGCCCGAACCAATAGCGGCCAATCTGGCGTCCCTCTCTCATACGGTGGTCGAAAAAGGGGCAGACGTGGGTATCGCCTTCGATGGCGACGCCGACAGGGTGGGGATAATTGATGAGAAAGGAACCTTCATCACCACACTCGAGGCTTTCGCCTTGCTCGCTCTCTATCTCCTGGAGATAAAAGAGGACAAGGGAGCCCTGGTGAAGTCCTTGACTTCCACCAGTATGGTCTACAGGTTGGGGGAGATTTATGACGTGCCCGTCTTTGAGACGGCAGTGGGATTCAAGTACATCTGTCCCATCATGTTGCGAGAAAACGCCCTTATGGGTGGCGAGGAAAGCGGAGGCTACGGCTTTCGGGGTCACATACCGGAGCGCGATGGTATACTGAGCGGCCTTCTGCTGCTGGAGTACATGGCGAAGACGGGTAAGCGTCCGTCGGAGCTTATGGAGCATCTGTTTGAGGTAGTAGGTCCCCATCACTACCAACGCCGCGACATCTCCTTTCCTCCTGAGGACAGGGAAAGCCTTCAAAGCAAGCTGGAGAGCGGCGACCTGAACGAGGTGGCCGGAATGCCCGTAGTATCCGCCGACTCCATAGACGGTCGGCGGTTCAAGTTCTCCTCCAACGTCTGGCTCCTGGTCCGATTCTCAGGCACCGAACCCCTGCTCCGAATATACGCCGAGGCGGAGAGTCCGAAGAAGGTTGGGCAGCTTCTGGACGGTGCTGAGGCCTTTCTGGGACTCTGAAATGGACCTTCCACAGTTCCGTTCCAGAATCCTATCCATGGAGTGGGAGCGGTCCGCAAGCGCTCCCACGGAAAGGACGGTAGATAGATGCCCGATGAATTAGTCCCAGAAGGTGCTGCTCTCGCCAAACCCCTTGATGATCCGTCCCTTTATCCCGGATTGGACCCCACCAACCTGAGACATAGGCTACGAGATTTCCCCGACCAGTGCAGGACCGCTTGGGCCGAAGCTTCCGCTTTCAGCTTGCCCCCCAGCTATGCAGGGGCGCGGCGGGTGGTAGTGGCCGGCATGGGCGGCTCGGCCATCGGCGGGGACCTGCTGGCCGACCTGGCTTCCCTTGAGGACTCCCCCCCCATAGTCGTCTCCCGGGACTACCGGATTCCCGGGTACGTGGACGAGGATACCCTGGTGCTGGCATGCAGCTACTCGGGCGAGACAGAAGAGACCATATCCGCCTTCCGCCAAGCCTTATCCCAGGGCGCGAAGGTCGTGGCCGTAACCGGAGGCGGAACGCTGGCCGCCGAGGCGCAGGAGCACGATGTACCTGTGTTCAGAGTAACGTACAAGGGCGAGCCCAGAAGCGCCCTTGGCTATAGCTTCATTGTACCTGCGGTCTTGCTCATGAAGCTTGGTCTTGTGTCCGACAAGGCGCGGGACTTTGATGAAGCAATGCCGATTCTGGATGGTCTGGTGCCGGAACTGGCTGAAGGGTGCCCTTCTACCGGCAACGCCGCCAAAGCGTTGGCAGCAGACCTCCTTGACAAGCTTGTTGATATCTATGGCGCGGGTATCTTCCACGGCGTGGCCCGCAGGTGGAAAACCCAGTTCAACGAGAACTCCAAGGTATGGTCCGCTTTCGAATCACTGCCGGAGGCACACCACAACTCGGTGGTAGGATACCCACTGCCGGCCGGGGTGAAAGACCGCACCTTCGTCCTCCTTCTGACGCCAGGTCACTTGCATCCGAGGACACGTCTCAGATACGAGATTACCCACAGCCTTTTGGAGAGAGAGGCCATCCACAGGAGGAGGCTGGAGGGTCGGGGTGAAGGCCCCCTTAGCCAGATGCTCAGTACCATCCTTCTGGGAGACTACGTGAGCTATTACCTGGCACTGCTCCAGGGTATCAACCCCTCTCCGGTCTCGGTTATAGACTACGTCAAGGAGCGATTGACCAACCCGACCTAGCGACACGCCGATTGCCCTTCTCGGGCAGCTACCGCTTGGTGTACTGAGGGGCGCGGCGGGCCCGCTTCAAGCCGTACTTCTTGCTTTCCTTGATCCTGGCATCTCGCGTCAGAAGCCCGAACTTGCGTAGAGTGGGCTTGAAAGCCTCGTCGAAGACCACCAGCGCCCTGGAAATACCGTGTCGTATAGCCTGGGACTGGGCTGATACTCCCCCTCCCTCCACGTTGGCAACAATACGGAACCTGTCGAGGGATTCCGTCACTCGGAGGGGTTCCTGTACCGCCGCTTGCCAGGTGGGCCATGGGAAAAACTCCTCAAGGGGCTTTCCGTTGACCTGCACCCGGACAGACGGCCCGGGTTCCCCGGAGCCAAGGTTCTGGTACAGTCGCACCTTTGCGATAGCCGTCTTGCGCTTACCTGTACCGTAATAGTATTGCTGAGTAGCTTCCTGTACCAAGGGTTACTTACCTCCCTTAGCTGTCTTCACCCTCAACGGAGGGCGGTCTGGCTATTTGAGCCTGATGGGGATGTGTATCACCGCTGTAGACCTTCAGCCGCTTGAGCATTTCTCTGCCCAGTTTATTCCGGGGCAACATTCCCTTCACGGCCATTTGCACCACCCGTTCCGGGTGTGTCTCCATCACGTCGCGCAAGATGAAGGTCTTCAGATTACCTATGTAACCGCTGTGCCGGTAGTAGGTCTTTTGGGTTAGCTTCCTGCCAGTGAGCCTTACCTTGGATGCGTTCACTATCACCACGTAGCCGCCGGTCAGCGTATGCGGCGTATAGTCAGGTCTGTCCTTGCCTTGCAGTGTCCTTGAGACACGGGTGGCGAGCCTGCCAAGGGTCTGTCCAGTGGCATCTATCAGATGCCACTCAGGCTTAACATCCGCTGGCTTCGCCATATAGGTCTTATCCCGCTTCATAGTTGCCTCCAACCTCGGGTGGAAAGTTCGAATAATGTACGCTCATCAGGCATAGCCCCCTGGCCGGCAGTGACGGGCAATATCTCAACTCTTTGCGCGTACCGTCCATTATCTCTCTCATTATCTCCACTGGCAATCTGCCCAGCCCAATGTCCACCAGGATGCCATTGGTCCGACGAATCTGATGTAGTAGAAAGCCGGTGGCACAGGCTTCGATGTACACCAACTCCCCGTCTCGCCACACGTCCCACCGAGCTACATTTCGTACCGCGCTTCTTCCGGGGGGCAGCGACGACGTGAGGGCCGAGAAATCATGAGTACCAGGCAAGTAGCTCGCCGCCTCTTTCATCCTCCCTATGTCCAGCGGAGACGATACCCAGTGAGAGAAGTCCCTCAGCAAGGCTGAGGGCCACCTGGCATTTAGCAAGGTGTACCGGTACGTCCTACCAACCGCGTCCTTCCTGGAGCTAAAATCCGGCGAGACCTGATACGCTCCCCTGACCTTGATGTCAGGCGGCAAATGCCAATTCAGGGCGTTTACAAATGTGTCCGTTGTGTAAGGTGCATGAGTCAGGAAATCTGCTACCTGACCCCGGGCGTGAGCGCCGGCGTCGGTACGGCTGGCTCCTCTAACCCTTGTGTTCTCTTGTGTTAGGCTTTTTATCGCCCTCTCCAGTTCACCCTGTATGGTGGGGACGTGGACCTGCCATTGAAACCCCTTATACCCAGTGCCGTCGTAATCCAGGATGAGGGCAATCCGCCGTCTGTCATTGGAACAATGCAACTGTGGACCACGCTCAACCTGGACGCTACACCAGTTCGACGAGGGCCATGGCTGCCGCATCTCCCTTCCGGGACCCCAGTTTGACAATACGGGTATACCCTCCCGGCCGGTTGGCATACCTGGGGGCCAACTCATCGAACACCTTCTTCACCACCTCCTGGTTGGGGACCTGGGCCAAGGCGAGGCGGCGGTGGTGAAGGGTGCCTTTCTTGCCGTGGGTTATAAGCTTCTCGACGAACCTCCTGGCTTCCACGGCTTTGGCCTCGGTAGTAACTATGCGTCCGTGACGCACAACCCCACCAGCCAGAGAGCGGAGGAGAGCCAACCGCTGGTCCTTGGGTCTGCCTAGTTTCTTACCAGCTATACGATGTGCTACCATCGGCGGTCTTAGTTCTCCTCTCTATTTTGTCTAAATGAGCTATCAGATTTGGCATCGTACAAAGTCAAGAGGTCATCCTCTTCGTCGTCACCGCCCCTGTCATCCCAAATGGGCTTGTCATCTTCAACCTCGAACTGGGCGGCAATATGACTATCGTCACCAATCTCACTAGATGTCTGGAACACCCCAACTCCCTCCTGTGCGCCTCCATTGGTCCCGTGGCCGGGCAGCCTTGCTGCCGCGTCCTCTTCGCTCAACATACCCTTGGCACCGAGCTTGGTCAGAAGCTCCTCCAGTGACTTCTCTCCGAAGTTTCTTATCTTGAGGAGCTCACTATTGCTCATTTCAAGCACCTGGCCGACTTTGCTTACGTAGGCCCGCTTGAGACAGTTGAGGGTTCTGGGAGTAAGCTCCAGCTTCTCAATGGGGGTCTGGTATATCTCAGGAGATACCGTAATTAGGGGCCTGTCAGCACCGCCTTTGGTCTCGTTGCCCAGATTGCTGAACAGGAAGAAGTGGTTGACCAGCACGTCCGATGATTTCTTGAGGGCGTCTATGGGGGTTATCGTACCATCGGTCCACATCTCCAACACCAGACGCTCGTAATCGGTGACATGCCCTACACGGGTCCTCTCGATTGCGTAGTTGACCTTCCTCACGGGGCTGAAGATGGCATCAACCGGCAACACGCCCATAAGAGGCCCCGTTATTCCATCGCCCTGGCTAACGGGTTGGTAACCTTTGCCGTGGTCTACGTTGAACTCCACCGAAATAGCGGCATCATCCGAGTCCAGGGTGGCCAGGTGATGTTCCGGGTTGACGATTTCGAAATCGGCGGACGTGGCTATATCCCCTGCACACACCCTGCCCTGTCCGGTTATTTCAAGACGCATCTTACCCGGTCTGCCGGTAACAGAGCGTATCCGTATTCCCTTCACCCTCAGGAGAAACTCCATGACCTCTTCTCTCATGTGGGATATGTTGGAATACTCGTGCAAAACCCCGTCAATCTTCACCCACGTGATGGCGGTCCCCTCTATGGAACTCAAGAGCATACGCCTTATAGGGTTACCTATAGTCATGCCATAGCCCCGTTGCAGCGGCTCTATGGTAAACTTGCCATAGGTATTATCAGCCTGGAGTATCTTAATCTCAGGGGTAAGGTTCTCAGTCCCGCCCTGGGTTGTTCCTCTGGACATGATAGAGGTTTCCAACATAATCGCTACTACCTCGAGTAAAACTCCACTATTAGTCGTGTATCTATCGCCGATTCCAGGTCCTCCTCAGCGGGGACACTGGACACGTTGCCTGTCATGTTGTTGGTATCCAGGTCGAGCCAACTGGGCACAGGCCGCTTGGGTATGTCCTCGGTAAGCGCTTTGAAGAAGTCCCTCTGCTTGTGGGACTCCTTCCAGGCGATTACGTCTCCCGGCCGCAGCATATAGGAGGGTATGTTCGTCTTGCGGCCATTTACGGTGAAGTGGCCGTGGAGTACCAACTGGCGGGCCTGACGCCGGGACTCGGCGAATCCCAACCGGTACACTGCGTTATCCAAGCGTCGTTCAAGGAGCTCAAGAAGGTATTGTCCTGTGACCCCCGGCCGTTTGAAAGCCTGGGACATGTACCTTCTGAACTGGCCCTCCATTATGCCGTAAATGTACCGTGCCTTCTGCTTTTCGCGAAGCTGGATGCCGTGGTCGGAGACTCGCCTTCGGCGGCCCGATTGGTTCCCGGGGGGCGTGCGTCTCCGCTCTATGGCGCATCTGGGCGTGAAGCAGCGCTCCCCTTTGAGGAATAGTTTTTCTCCAACCCTGCGGCACAACCTGCACACAGGTCCTGCATATCGTCCCATCGTGTTATCCTTACACCCTTCTACGTTTAGGTGGCCTACACCCATTATGTGGTATGGGGGTTATATCCCTGATACTGGTTATGATTAGCCCGGCTGCCTGCAAGGAGCGTATGGCCGCCTCCCTACCGGAGCCTGGGCCTTTAATCAGGACATCCACGTGTCTGAGACCCTGGTCCATCCCCTTCCGGGCAGCCTGTTCGGCCGCTCTCTGTGCGGCGAAGGCGGTGCCCTTACGCGACCCCCGGAACCCCGACGTGCCGGCGCTGGATGACGCCAGTACGCTGCCCTGTGGGTCTGTGAGGGTTACCAGAGTGTTGTTAAAGGTAGAGTGAATGTACGCTCGGCCTCTAGGTACAACTTTCCTCTCTCTTCGGCGACTTCTGGGTCTTGCCATGGGCCTCCTTTACTCGTGCCGGTTACTTCTTGGCTCCGGTGCGGCGTCCTCGCCCTGCCACTGTCCTTCTGGGTCCTTTGCGAGTCCTGGCATTGGTACGGGTCCTCTGTCCCCGGAGGGGCAGCCCACGACGGTGTCGGAGGCCACGAAAGGACCCAATCTCAATCAGCCTGCGTATGTTCATGGTAACTTCCCGACGCAGGTCGCCTTCAACTACGAAATCCCGGTCTACTATCTCCCTTATTCTGTCTATCTGCTCGTCGGAAAGCTCCATTACCTTTGGCTTGGGGTCGCCGTCTATATCGGCCCTTCTCAGAATATCCTGGGCCACGGTGGAGCCTACGCCGTAGATGCGGCACAAAGCCACATCCACTCTCTTCCCATCAGGTATATCTACACCCGACACACGCACCATATTATCCCCTCCTTGCTGGTCTAGCCTTGTCTCTGAGCATGTCTAGCATTGGAGCAGATTATACGCACTGATCCTTTGCGCTTTATGACTCTGCACTTATCACAACGGGGTTTCACCGAAGCTCTTACTTTCATATCAACACCATCTCAACGCCTGTCTGCTTACTTGAATCGGTAGGTGATGCGCCCCCGACTCAAGTCGTAGGGCGATAGCTCTACCAGCACCCGGTCTCCCGGGAGCACTCTTATGAAATGGAGGCGGATTTTGCCTGAAACATGGGCCAACACCCTATGGTCATTGGGAAGCTCTACCCTGAACATGCCATTTGGCAGGGCTTCTACGACTGTCGCCTCCACCTCTATTGCTTCCTTCTTAGCCATAGACCTCCTTTGGGGTTCCTGGGGTTCCAAGGGCCGGGAGAAACACCTATCTCGGGACCGTCAGAACTTCGGCCTCCCCATCGTTTATGGCGATGGTATGCTCGAAGTGGGCCGAGAGGCTTTTATCGGCTGTGACCACCGTCCACTGGTCATCCTGGAGCCGTGTGTGCCAGCCGCCTATATTCACCATTGGCTCAATAGCTATCGTCATACCCCTGCGGAGCAGGGCGCCTCTACCACCGGGGCCATAGTTGGGGACCTGGGGGTCCTCGTGGAGGAACCGGCCAATGCCATGCCCGACGTACTCACGGACGACGCTGTACCCACGAGCCTCCGCAAACTTTTGTACTGCATCCCCTATGTCTCCCACTCGCGCGCCTCCCCTGGCAGCTTTGATACCCTCCTCAAGGGAAAGGCGCGTAACTTCGATGAGGTCTGCGGACTCCGGGCTTATGTTGCCCACTCCAACGGTAATGGCAGCATCGCCTATGAAGCCGTCATCGACGGCTCCCACGTCCATTTTAACCAGGTCGCCCTCTCTTAGCACCCTGTCTCCCGGTATCCCGTGCACTATCTCATCGTTGACGGATGCACATATAGTGGCCGGGAACCCCCGATAGCCTTTGAACGCCGGTTTAGCCCCCAGCTTCTTTATCTCCCTGTTTGCGATGGCATCCAACTCCCGAGTCTTTATGCCGGGCTTGACCGACTCCCGCAGCACGGCAAGGGTAGCGCCGACCACGGCACCGGCCCTCCGCATGGCGTCCATCTCCTGGGGAGACTTGACGGTTATGCCGCCGGAATAGCTCGACGGCGAGTTGGATGCTGTTTTCATTTTTCTTGTACTCATTTTATCACTTCCACGGACTGATTCCTAATTTCACGATAGCCCGTCCCTTTTCCGGACGTCATCGGGCGGCCTCCACTGTACTTATCATTCGACTTGCAGGGCCTGAAGAAGCCTACAGCATATCTCATCCACTTCCCCAACCCCATCAACTTCCGCCAGGCAATTATCCCGATGATAATATTCTACAAGGGGCTGCGTCTCGTCTTCGTAGACCTGGATACGCGTCCGAATAGCTTCCGGCGCATCATCCTGCCGCTGGTACAACTCCCCTCCGCAAGAGTCACATACGTCAGGGGTTTTGGGGGGCGTCGTCTCTCTATGATAAGGGGTCTGGCATTGACGGCATACCAGGCGTCCACTGAGCCTCGTCACGAGCTCGTCAACGGGAACCTTAATCAGGATAGTTTTGGTTATCGCCAGCCCTCTACCTGCCAGGGCCTGGTCCAGGGACTCCGCCTGTATGAGATTTCGTGGGAACCCGTCCAGCAGAAAACCATTCTGTGCCAGGGGCGGCAGGATTCGCTCCAGCACCATGGCAATGGTTATCTCATCGGGAACCAACATTCCCTGGGTCATATAATCCAGCGCCTTCACCCCTAGAGGTGTACCCTGCTGCTGATGATGCCTGAACAGGTCTCCGGAAGCAACGTGGGGCACGTCCAATCTGCCGGCCAGCGTCTTGGCCTGAGTGCCTTTACCCGCTCCGGGAGGGCCTAGCAATATCAGTCGGTTTGCACCGGACACGCTTTGACGTGAACTCATGGCAGAGTGCTACCTCAAAAATCCTTCGTAGTTTCGCATGAGCAACTGGGCCTCTAGCTGGCGCAAGGTATCCAGGGCTACCCCCACCATAATCAGCAAGCTGACACTGGGAAGCACCGCAGCTTGCACGTCCGTGATTTGGGAGGCGATGTAGGGCACAATCGCCACGAAGCCCAGGAATAGCGCTCCCCCCACCGTGAGGCGCAGAATGACACGGTTGAGATAGTCCTGAGTGGGTTGGCCCGGTCGGATGCCGGGCACAAATCCTCCGTTTCGCTGGAGGTTCTCCGCAAGGCTTTGCTGCTGAAAGACCACCAGTGTGTAGAAGAAGGTGAAGATTACCACCAACAAAAAGGTCAGTACCCAATAGAAGCCGTGGGTGGGACTGAACCAGACAGAGAGCGTGCCAGCCAGATTTCCTATCCAATCCTCTCGGACTCCCACGAAGCTGGCTATGGTTCCAGGCAATATGACAACGGAGAAGGCGAAAATGAGGGGAATCATCCCCGCCGAGTTTATTCTTATGGGCAAATAGGTAGCACCCGTTTGGCGATACATCCTGCCACCGCGAAAGATGCTGCGCCCGTATTGTACCGGTATCCTGCGGTGGGCCTCTGTGAAGACCACGATGAGGGCCATAACAGCTACCGCGATAATTGCCAGCCAGATTATCCCCAAGGCGTTGGTCTGGTCCGATGTCTGCTGCATCAGGCCGGGGAAGCCTGCGACGATACCGGCGAAGATGATGAGAGATATGCCGTTTCCGATGCCTCGCTCGGTGATTAGCTCGCCCAGCCACACAAGGAACATGGTCCCTGCGACCAGTGACCCAAGCATTGCTATGGTGGCTATAAAGTCACCGTTGCCGGGCCCGGACCAAACATTGCTGATAACTCCGGCTTGCTGGATAAGCTGCAGTTGCCCATAGCCCTGAGCAAGAGCTATGGGGACCGTCAGCCAGTGGACGATACGGTTAATCCTTTGTCGTCCCGACTCGCCTTCCTTGGAAATACGCTGCAAGCTGGGTATGACGGGAACAAGTAGCTGCATCACGATGGATGAGGTTATATAGGGGAACACACCGAGGGCGGCGACACTCATATTTCTGAGAGCGCCCCCGCTAAACAGGTCAAGGAACCCCAGAAGCTGGTTGGAATCGAAGAGGTTGTCTAGCTCGTTCTGGTCTATTCCGGGGAGTGGGACCTGGGCCATGAACCGGAACACGGCCAGCAGGGCCAGGGTGAACAATATCTTTCCCCGGAGGTCAGGAATGCGGAAGGAGTCAATGGCCGCCTGGAGCAGCCGTGGTCTCCCCTCTATCTCTTGGGTCATCATGTCTAGATTGCCTCTGCCCTTCCTCCGACCGCTTCTATCTTCTCACGTGCAGAGTCCGTGAACTTGTGGGCGCGTACTCTGAGCGGGACTGTGATCTCGCCATTGCCAAGGATTTTCACCGGATGCTTTATGCTCCTCAATATCCCCGCCCTGACCAGGCTTTCCGGGACTACTTCCGAGTCCCTGGGGAACCTGTTTAGCTCCTCCAATTTCACCAGATGGTATTGTTTTTTGAATATGTTGGTGAACCCGCGCCTCATGGGAAGCCCCTTTATGAGGGGCAACTGTCCTCCCTCAAACCCTGGCCGCACGCCTCTACCCGAGCGCGACTTCTGGCCTTTCATGCCACGACCGGAGTAGCTTCCATGGCCGCTGGCATCTCCCCGGCCAAGCCGCTTCCTGTTCCTCCTTGTTCCAGGAGTAGGGGCTACCTGATGCTCCATCATTTTAGGAGACCTCCCACCTTATCAAAACTCCTCGGGGATTAAGGAAATGCCGTTCTATGTTCCATCGATACGCTGCAAGTGTCCGAAGGGGTGTCCAAATAGGGAATCTCATCTTATCTCGACCGGGAACGGTTTTGCACCCGTGATACTCCACGAGCATCTACCGTTCCGGTGTCCCCAACCCCTTGCGCATTGCTATCTCCTGAGCGGGGTCCTTCAGCTTTTGCAAAGCCTCAAGGGTGGCATAGACCACGTTGATGGGATTGCGAGATCCCAGGGACTTGGCAACGGCGTCTTTCACCCCCGCCAGGTCCAGGACAGCTCTGACCACGCCGGCGGCGATGAGGCCGGTGCCCGGAGGCGCAGGCTTGATGAGGACCAGCGAGGCACCCTTCTTGGCCGAAGCCTCCTGGGGTATGGTGCTCCCCCTTAGCGGAATTTTAATCAGGCTCTTTCTGGCGGAGGCGTTACCCTTTCGGACGGCATCGGGGATGGCTAGAGCCTTGCCAAGACCGGCTCCAACTATTCCCTCACCGTCTCCTACGACCACAAGGGCGTTGAAACGCAGGTGACGTCCCCCTTTGACAACCTTGGCTATGCGACGGGTGGATACCACCCGCTCATTCAGGTTAAGATTGGAAGCGTCTATCTTTCCACCGGTAAATGGGATAGGGGTTTGTGGCAATGTGGAGACCATCAGAAATCCAGACCTCCCTCTCTCGCAGCATCGGCCAGCGCCTTGACTCGACCGTGGTATTTATATCCTCCTCGGTCAAAGACCACCTTGGTTGCACCCGTGCTCAAAGTCCTTTGGGCTATGGCAGCGCCCACCCGCTTCGATAGCTCAGCCTTGGCTACCTGTTCCGCCGACTGCCTTATATCCGGCTCCAAGCTGGATGCAAAGGCTATGGTATGTCCGTTGACGTCGTCTATAACCTGAGCGTATATCTGCTTGAGGCTTCGGAAGACACAAAGCCTGGGACGGTCGGGTGTCCCGGAAGCCCTGCGTCGCACCCTTCGGTGTCTTGCCAACCTCAGTTTCCGTGAGTCCTTATCTCTAGGCATTTAGTGTAGCCTCCAGCTCGCCGGGAAATTGCTTCCCAGATATGACATTCGGACTTTCTATTTCTTTCTCGCCGCGGACTTGCCGGGTTTGAAGCGCAGGACCTCTCCGGCGTACCTTATGCCCTTCTCTTTGTATGCGTTGGGTGGCCTCACCCTGCGGATGACAGACGCCACCTCGCCCACCTTCTGCTTGTCGTTGCCCTCGACGTGGACACGGTTATTGCCCTCGACAGTCAGGGTGACACCTTCCAGAGGGTTAACCTCCACCGTATGGCTGTATCCCACGTTGAGCACTATGCCGTCGCCGGACTGCTGCACCCTGTAGCCTACTCCCATAAGCTCCAGGGTCTTCCGGTATCCCTGGGTTACTCCGACTATGGCGTTGGCGATTAGGCTGCGGGTAAGCCCGTGCAGGGCACGGTGGAATTTGCTGGCCGAGTACCTTTCCACCACCACCCGGCCATCTTCCACGTTTACGTTCACGTCGGGGTGTATGGGCTGGACCAAGGTGCCATTAGGCCCATTTACGGTCACCTCACCATAGCCCACGATGACCTCCACGCCGGCGGGTATGGGTATGGCCCTTCGGCCTATCCTGGAGAGGGTCCTTTCGTTTTTCCCGTTGGCAGTTCCGTTACCGCTACCGTTACCAGACATGACAGAGTAGCTCCCCTCCTATGCCTTGTCGCCAGGCATCCCGTCCCGTCATCAATCCCTGGGACGTGGACAGGATTGCTATACCCAACCCACCGTACACACGGGGAATCTCTCCCTTGCCCACGTAAACCCTGAGTCCCGGCTTGCTCACTCGTTTCAGGCCGCTGATGGCGGGTTGTCTGCCCTCTCTGTAAGCCAGGTGTACGCGAAGCACGGGTTGGGGCTGGCCCCTTAGCATATCGTAGTCTCGGATAAATCCTTCCGACTTCAGTATTCGGGCTATGGAGACCTTCATCTTTGAGACAGGCATCACCAGGGATTCGTGTCTCATGGTCTGGGCATTTCTTATACGGGTCAACATATCCGCTACGGGATCAGTCACAGGCATGTTATTACTTTACTCCCCATAGTTTCTGCTCGACTCGTTCACGACAGAGCTTACCAGCTAGCCTTCCTGACCCCCGGCAACTCTCCTCTGAGGGTAAGTTGCCGGAAGCAGATGCGGCAGAGACCGAAGTACCTGATGTAAGCCCTTGGTCTGCCGCAACGGTGGCACCGGTTATACTGGCGTACCCCGAATTTCTTGGGCTTTTTCCACTTCTCAATTAGAGATTTCTTAGCCAAGTCCGCTCCTTAGATTCACTCAGCGGGGCGCTCTTTTCATGCCGCCCTGAGCTGAGTCGAGTGCCGGGTCTTGAGACGGTCTTGCGTCTCCAGGGGTCACCTCAACCTTCAGGATAAAGAAGCCCTTGCGAAAGGCATTCCCAAAAGGGTCAAAAGGCGCTCGGCCTCCGCATCGGTCCTTGCGGTGGTGGCGATAGTCACCTGGAAGCCACGGATGCGCTCTATCTGACCATAGTCTATTTCAGGGAATATTATCTGCTCCCGGATGCCCATGGAGTAGTTGCCGCGTCCATCGAAACTCCTGGGAGAAACACCCCGGAAATCTCTGATACGGGGCAGGGCAGTGTTGAAGAGCCGGTCTACGAAATGGTACATCCTGGTCCCCCGGAGGGTCACACACACACCTATGGTATTGCCCTCTCTCAACTTGAACCCCGCTATGGACTTCCTGGCTCGCGTCACTATGGGTTTCTGACCGGATATGGCGGTGAGATCCCTGGTAGCGCTCTCTATGGCCCTTGGATTCGTCAGCGCCTCTCCCAAGCCAATATTGAGCATCACCTTCTTCAGTCGTGGCACCTGCATGATGTTATCGTACTCGAACTCTCGCATCATGGTGGGCACTACTTCCGAGAAGTGCACTGCCCGGAGACGCGGGTTCGCCAGTTCCGCCCCATCGGCGGCGGTAGACGCACCGTTCTCCCCGGACGAAGGCTGCGGCTCCTCAACCGCCTGGGTAGCCTCTGCCCTACTCCTACGCCTGCTGCCTGAGGATGAGCCTTCAGTCCGG
>JAGWBG010000068.1 GCA_021296015.1 Dehalococcoidia bacterium
GTCGAACCCCGCCTCATCAGCGGCAACACACTGCTCCAATGTCTCTTCGTATAGCCTTGTGTAGTCAACCTCGCCGTTGGCTCCGCCAGCTGTTTGTATTTCGTATAGTAGACCGAATTTCACCTGAGACCTCCTTAGTTATAGATCAAGCGAATGCGTGATGTCGGGATGCCAGACTGACCGATCATCTATCTGGTTGGTCATAATATACCTACTTCGGCGTAAGATGTCAATTGCGCGGTTCCGGCGGGGGGTCATGGATAGGCTGGAGTTCTGTCGCTCAGGCTTGAGGCATCGGGCTACGCTTCTCGGTATGGGTTGTCGTCAGAGGTCGCAACTCCGGGACCCCTAGATTTCCAGACCTTCGTCTGAGAAGAAGGGTTTACTCCTGAAGATACTCTTGCTCCACCAATGGGGCCATAGCTTCGCTCTCGCGTTGGGGGAGACCTTTGGGTAACCCCAGTTGTCAGTCCGATCTGCCTGTCGGCGGACAGAGGAGGGAAGTCCGCTGAAGGCGGAAGGAATCCGGGGTCCCGTGCCTCGGGTAACCCCTTTCGAGGAACTCTTAAGATAAGTCGGAAACGGCGACCCGTCATGCTGGCGAAAATCGAAGACTCGCCGGGGAGAGCCAGTATCCGGGCCTCTCCAAACTTCTGGATTCCTGCCCCTTATATTGCTGTGGGGCAGGAATCCACGATTTGTCTTGGTCTTATACGGCACTCTGGCGGAGGCCAGAATCCAGGAGTGGGGGGTTATGGATTCCGGCTATCGCCGTAGGCGGGTGCGCCGAGATGTAAGGCTGGAATCACGGGATGCGGGCTTGGAAGAAGCGTGTAGTTTCGCACTTCTCTCTTCTAGGATGAGGGAGAAGTGAATGGGCCCGTAAAAAGACAGCGGCGACTCCTAAATGAGTCGCCCCTGCTTAGGCTCTCACTTATCCAGTGTGGGCTCCCGCGAAAGCGGGCGTGACGAAAGGAACGGAGGTAGGGTTGGCTACCTAGAACTCGTCCTGGTCATCCTGATATTCGGCCTGCATGGCGTCCACGGGGCCTTTTACCACCTCTTGCAGCCTGGCCCTGAACTCTGCGAAGACCTTGTCCCCTTCGGGGCCATCCGGGACATCGCCTGCCATTATCCTGGCCTTCAACTCTTCCAGGGCGTGCTGGTCGGCATAGCCTTCGGGGATGTGGAAGAAGTCGGAGTCAAACCTGGGTAGCTCGCCAGGCCCAAAGTAGCCTATGTCGTGCATATCATAGCCTTCCAGGTTGTGGGTGCCCTTGCCCAGTACCTGGCCTGTGGAGGCGTAGTGGTCCATTACCGGCTGCAGGCCATACCTCTGAATCGGGCAGACCTTCATGCAGATGCCGCAGGCAGCATAGCGGGCCATGACCGGACGACACCGCTTGGCGATAATCTTGAACTTTTCCACGCCGCGCCACCACACCTGCTCTCTCATCAGGGCCCGGCCGGGACACCGGTTTACACACACCTGACAGATGGTGCAGAAGGCGTGGATACCGTAGTCCACCGGCTCGTCGTAGTCCACCAAGGCGTCGGTGGTAATCATCATAAGCCTGTGCCGAGAGCCGAAGTGGGGGGATAGCAGGTATCCCATAGCCCCCATCTGGCCCATTCCAGCCTGTACAAACATTGGGTGGACTACACTGCTGGCATCGTTGGGGCTATGGACCTGAGCATGATACCCGAGGGAGCGGATGTAGTCGGCAAGCTCCAGCCCGACCTTTCCCTCGCGCCTGTAGGTGGCGAAGACCGCCGACTCTGCCGGCTCGCTGGGAATTGTCTGGGTCTCCTCGTAAGGCTGCTCCATAGCCAGGCAGATGGCATGAGGGAAGGGCTTGACCCAATTCCTCTTGCTCTTGTAGGTATAGCGGGAGTCGTAGGCGGTTATCCCCACCATGGCGAAGCCCAACTCAAGGGCCTTTGCCTTGATTTCATCGGTAACGTCCTTGCCGGGCGTAGGCTCCACGGTCGGCTCTATGTTCCCCGACTCGGCGGCGGCCCTGACAATGGGCTTGTTCAGCCTCTCGTGCTCGTCGCGGGTCTCTTTAATATCGCTGACTTGCCGTGACCACTTGCGGTAGACGAAATTCTCCACGTTGTGGCTCTCTACGGGGTAATGCCTGCTATAGAAGGTCACGGTATCCTGTTGCATGGGAATCCCCGGAACCCTCTCCAGTTCCTCCGGTACCTGGATAACCTCTTCTTCATCCGAAGGGGCAGGACCCCTCAGAGTCTTTGGGACTTTGACGGTATGGCCAATTTTTAGCATACGCAACCTCCCTCTAACTGAGGCCAGCATTAAGCAGCCTACTATGTGATTCTTATACCCCTTTTTGACCAGTTTGTCAAGGAAAACCCTGGTCGCAGGCGAGTGCAAACACGGTTTGCCCGACTTCGCCTCTCCAGGGGAAGGGGGACTCTGGAATCCGGCTCAAGGTTCGCCACGGCGAATCTACCATAGGTACGACCGGAATAACGGGCGACGGACGGAGGGTCACTAGCTCCCTTGATGCTTCTTGATTAGCGCAGCCACACGGGAGTCTATATCACCGATGTCTACGTCGGCGTCTGAACGGGCGATTCCAAGATGGGCGTCTTTGACGAGGTCGTCCCAGTTATCCTCATCTCCAAGCTGGCTTCTCAACTCAGCGAAGAAGTTGTCTATCATGAGCTTATCGAACTGTGGCATCCTGCACTTCCCCCTTTCCTGAATTACTCTATTATTACCCTATGCAATGCAGAATTCTACGACAACATACCCCGCTCGTCAACAGGCGGTAACGTTGGGGTCAAGGTCTTGTAATTTTCCTGTCATTCCGAGTCCGCCTGCGGTGGACGAGGAATCTAAGGGCCACACCTCTCTCAACAGGCTTCTTAGATTCCTCATCTGCCTCCGGCAGATTCGGAATGACAGTGAAAGGGCATTGGGAACGACAGAGATTTATTCAGAGGATTCCTAAAACGGTAGGTTATCTTCAGGCACCTGCCTCGCCGGTAGGCGGGGCGGCTTTAGATTCCTCGTCGTTCCGCTCCTCGGAATGACAACTAAAAGACCCTGAAGCGGGAACGGCGGTGCTTGACGGTGCTGGTAGGTGACACTAAAATACCCCTATGTCTTCAGAGGTAGATGTCCGAGACTTGCCTCTACATGGCCTCAGAGTGGTGGAGCTAGGGCATTTTGTATCCGCACCCTACTGCGCCCGTCTGCTGGCCGACTCCGGGGCGGAGGTAATCAAAGTGGAAGGCCCCGAGGGAGATGAGGCACGACGACGCGGCCCCTTTCCCGACGACCTCCCGGACCCCAACCGCAGCGGACTCTTTCTCTACCTCAACGTCAACAAGCTGGGAATCACCCTGGACCTCCGCTCGTCTTTGGGAAGGAAGCTGTTCTTTGACCTCCTGAAAGACGCTGATATTCTGGTAGAAAACAACCCGCCAGGGGAGATGGATTCGTTGGGGCTTGATTTCCATTCCCTCCACAAAGAATACTCCCGTCTGATAGTGACCTCGGTGACCCCCTTCGGGCAGACAGGCCCCTACCGGGACTACCTGGGCGACGACCTGATTGCAGCCAATATGGGCGGCCTGACCTACGCCACCCCTGGGATTCCCGACCAGGTGAACGACCCGGGCCAGGAGCCTCCTCTAAGGCCGGCCACCTACGTGGCGGACTTCACAGCGGGCATCGCGGCCTCCGTGGCTACCATGCTGGCCGTTCTGGCCCGGGAGTGGGACGGCCTGGGACGTCACGTGGATGTGTCTGAGCAGGAGGCAGTCGCCTCGACCCTGACCTGGGACCTGGCCACCACTTCCTATTTGGGGCTAATCAAGCGTAGAGGTGCTCGGCTGGGTTACGGCCTCATGCCAAACTGCTACCTCCCCTGCAAGGATGGATATGTGGTGATTACGGCCATCACACAGGAGCACTGGCTGGCGCTGGTGGAGGTCATGGGCAGTCCCGACTGGGCGGACAGCGAGCTTTTCAGCGATGGCATGGGCCGTTCGGACAACTGGGATGCGCTGCGCCTTCTTATCCTGGAGTGGACTATGGCCCACACCGGACGGGAGATATACGAAGCGGCCCAGGCCAGGGGGATTCCCTGTTACCCGGCCAACGAGGTGAGCCAGGCCATTACGTCCGAGCAGGTGGTAGCCAGGAGGTTCTTGCGGGAGACGGAAGTGGAGCCGGGCCGGGTAGCCGGATTCCCCGGACTCCCCTTTCGATTCGGGGACGCCCCTCTGCCCCTGCGGATGCCGGCGCCGCGCCTGGGAGAGCACACCAATACCCTGTTGTCGGAGCATCTGGGATACACAGGCCCGGAACTTGCCAGGCTCAGGGGGATGGGGGTCATTTGAGTAGCCGGGAGGTCAGTATGATGGACCGCAGGCTCCCCCTGGAGGGTGTACGGGTGGTGGACTTCGGCCAGGCGGTGGCCGTGCCCTTCGCCACCCAGATGCTGGCCCGGATGGGGGCCGAGGTCATACTGGTGGAGACCCATCAACGGTTGGGCAACAGGGAGTGGCCTCCCTTTGCCGAGGATGTCCGGGGACTCAACCGTTCGGGACTCTTCAACTCCTATCACGGAAGCAAGCTCAGCTTCACGGTGAACCTTCGTACCGAAGCGGGTAACGGGATTATCCGGGACCTGATAGGGATTTCCGACGTGGTAGCGGAGAATTACTCCACCGGCACTATGGAGCGGCTTGGTCTGGGATACCGGGACCTGCTCCTGCTACGCCCCGACATCATCATGCTCTCCATGAGTGCCCTGGGGAGAAGCGGGCCTATGAGCCATTTCGTCGGCTACCATAGCGCCGTCCTGATGTTCAGCGGTCTGGCCGCCATCACCGGATATCCCCAGGGGCACCCCCGTATTCTGGGATCCGTCTTCCCCGACCCCATCAGCGGGATGTACGCCGTTTTTGCGGTCCTTGGGGCGCTCTACCGCCGCTCCAGGACGGGGATGGGGCAGTACATTGATGCGGCCATGACCGAGGGCATGATGACTTTGATGCCCGAGGCCATCGCCGATTACACTCTCAACGGACGCGAGCCTGCGCGGGTGGGCAACAGGGACCCCGTAAAAGCCCCCCACGGTGTATACCCCTGCCGGGGAGAAGAGGCCTGGATAGCCATCTCCGTCGGCTCTGACAGCCAGTGGGACGCCCTATGCGACGTGGTGGGACATCCCGAGTGGACACGTGACCCTCGCTTCTCCGAACCCATGGCCCGGACGCAGCATCAGGAGGAGCTGGATGCCCTGCTGGAGGGGTGGACCAGGGAGCGGTCTCCCCATGATGCGATGCGCTTGCTTCAGAACGCCGGAGTCCCCGCCGGGCCGTCCTTCACCACGGCGGACTTGCTGGAGGACCCCCACCTGCGGCAGCGAGGTTTCATAGCGGATGTGGACCATCCGGAGGCGGGACGCAGACTCAAGGCCAGCGTACCCTGGCAGATTAGCGATCTGCCCCCCGTGAACCACCGCCACGCCCCTCTCATCGGCCAGCACAACTGTTACGTACTGTGCGAGCTTCTGGGCCTTCCACCCCAGGAGGCGGAGAGGTTGGTCGAGGAAGGGGTCATACACTAGGAGGTTCAAGGCCCTCCATAGGGACGCCACAGGGACGGACGTGGAGGTGAGCAGGTGACATCCTACATCGTGCTGGCTGCCATGAAGGGGCGGTTCTTCTCGGACAGCGGAAACATTTACGATAACTTCCAGATGATGGGCTACGTGGAGGCGGGCAATTCAAAGGATGCCGTGACCACTTTCTTCGAGCAGCCGCCCTTTCCCATCAGATGGGAAGACGTGGCCTACCTCTGGGCCGAGCACCTGTCCGACCACCCCGGCAACCGTCACTACGGCGATTACGACCGGGTATACGTCGAGGAACTTCGACGCCGGTGGGAGGGCGTCTGACCCTTTGCCTTTACTAGGGCCATTCTCCTTCATTGTAGAAGAGGTGACCTCTGCCGTGCGCTTGTTGGCACTGTGTTGTGGGGCAGTTGCTCTGCTGGTGTCATGCGCCCAGTCCACACCGACCACCACCTTTATACCCACATCCCCATCTGGGACCCCGTCAACCGCTACACCCACGCCGGCTGTCACATCCTTGCCCTCACCAGCGTCGGATGACTCGGACAGGGCCGTGCTGGTGGCCCTCTACAACGCCACCGATGGCCCGAACTGGTCAAGCAACAACGGATGGCTGAGCGCCGTGCCCATCGGCCAATGGCACGGCGTGACCACCGACGACATTGGCCGCGTCACAAGGCTGTTCCTCACCAATAACAGGTTGACCGGAGAGATACCCCCGGAGCTTGGCAACCTCCCAAACTTGGCCTGGCTGGGCCTCAGCAACAACCTGCTGAGCGGGAAGATACCCCTGGAACTGGATAGGCTTTCCAACCTGGAAACCTTGCTCCTCGACGGCAACCGCTTGAGCGGGGAGATACCGGCTGGGCTGGGGGGACTCCCCAATCTGACGTGGCTTTACCTCGATAACAACCGCCTGAGCGGAGAGATACCCCCGGAGCTAGGTAGCCTCCTCAGCCTGACGTGGCTTTACCTCGACAACAACCTGCTGAGCGGGGAGATACCGCCGGAACTGGGCAGACTCTCCGGCCTGGAGCGGCTGCGCCTTTTCAACAACCAGTTGAGCGGGGAGATACCACCAGAGCTGGGCAATCTCCCCAACCTGGAATACCTTCATCTCGGCGACAACCGGCTTGGCGGGTGCATACCCGATGCTCTGAGAAACGTAGGGGGAATGGGAAACGACTTCCCCACTCTTGGTTTGCCCTTCTGTACGCTGGCGGCCACGCCCACGCCTGCCTCCGGCAACCCGGACAGGGCCGCACTCGTGGCTCTCTACAACGGGACGGACGGCCCAAACTGGTCGGACAACAGTAAATGGATGAGCACCTCGCCAATCGGCGAATGGCACGGCGTGGCTACCGACGACGGAGGCCGCGTCACGGTGCTCCACCTCCAGGACAACCGGCTGAGCGGGGAGATACCACCGGAAATGGGCAGCCTCGCCAAAATGGTTTAACTGGACCTCCGCAGCAACCAGATGAGCGGCTGACCGAACTGGACCTTCGCAACAACCAGTTGAGTGGAGAGATACCGCCGGAGTTGGGCGGCCTCACCAGCCTTGTTGAACTGGACCTCCGCAGCAACCAGTTGACCGAGAAGATACCGCCTGAGCTAGGTAACCTCTCCAATCTGACGTGGCTGTACCTCGATAACAACAGGTTGAGTGGGGAGATTCCACCACAACTGGGCGGCCTCTCCAACCTGAGAGGGCTGGACCTCCGCGTCAATCGGCTGAGGGGAGGTATTCCGCCGAATCTGAGCAGCCTCCCCAGTCTGATAGTGCTGGACCTCAGCAGCAACCAGCTGAGCGGGGATATACCGCCGGAACTGAGCAATCTCCCTAATCTTGAATACCTGGACCTCCGCAGCAACCAACTGAGCGGGGATATACCGCCGGAGCTGGGCAACCTCCCCAATCTTGAATACCTGGACCTCCGCAGCAACCAGTTGAGCGGAGAGATACCGCCAGAGCTGGGCACCCTCGCCAACCTGGAATACTTGTACCTCAGCGGTAACCTGTTGACCGGGTGTATACCCCGGATCCCGAGAGGCGTAGCAAGAATAGGAAACGACCTTTCCTCCCTTGGCCTGCCTTTATGTGAGCCAACGGGCTGATCAAGGCAACAGGATCTTTTAGTTGGCATTCCGAGGAGCGGAGCGACGAAGAATCTAAAGACGCCCCGTCTACCGGCCAGGCAGGTGCCTGAAGATAACCTACCATTTTAGATTCTTCATCCGCCGAAGGCAGATTCAGAATGACAGGAAAATTAGAAGACCCTGATCAAGGCAACCCGCAGCATTGACACCCGACAGGGGTGCACCTATAATCCCGTTGAGCGCTCGGCGCTCCGCTCCAAGCCCCACCTGAGCAGGACTCACTTACACTTCGTGCCCCGGAGGATAATGCAATGGCCGAGTTGTCCGACCTGATTCCCGAACCGGAGCCTCAGCGACTGGCGACGGGATTCCAGTTTACCGAAGGTCCCGTGTGGCACCCGGACGGGTATCTGCTGTTCAGCGATATTTTTGCCAACACCATCTACCGCCTGACCCCGGACGGCGCATCGGAGGCATATATCACCCCCAGCCGACACTCCAACGGCCTCACCTTCGATCGCCAGGGACGGCTGATTGCCTGCCAGCACGAGGCCAGGCAGGTGGCAAGGATGGACGCCGACGGGCAATTGACGACGGCGGTTGACCGATACCAGGGCAAACGGCTCAACAGCCCCAACGACGTGGTGGCGAAGTCCGACGGGAGCATATACTTCACTGACCCCCCATTTGCCGTGGCCCCCGAGGACGTGGAGCTTGACTTCATCGCCGTCTTTCGTCTGTCTCCGTCCGGGGACGTCGCACCGTTGGAGACCGACTTCCTTCGCCCCAACGGTCTTGCCTTCTCTCCCGATGAGTCCATTCTCTACGTGGACGACTCCTACCGCCGCCATGTGCGGGCCTTCGACGTCCGTCCCGACGGCTCTCTGGCCAATAGCCGTGTGCTCATAGATATGAACGTGGAGGAGAACCCACGCAACCCCGACGGGATGAAGGTTGACGTGGAGGGCAACCTGTATATCACCGGTGCCGACGGGCTATGGGTGGTGGAGCCTGATGGGCGTCACCTGGGGACCATACCCTTCCCTGAGAGTCCCGGCCCCGACGACCTCTTCCCAAACGCCGGTGGCAACGTGGCCTTTGGCGGGCCGGACAATCGCACCCTGTTCATAACCTTCCGCACCTCCATATATACCCTACGAGGCAATATCCCCGGAGTGAAGGTGCTCACCTAAGCAAGGAGGAGACATGCCGCCAACGTTAATTCACTCAAACGTACAGATTCCGGGGCGCGGCGTGTTGATAAAGGGGTTCCTGGCCTATCCTGAAGGCGGCGACAGGCTGCCGGGGGTCATGATTCATCCAGGAGCGCCAGGGCTCACGGACGAGGTCAGGGGAGTGGCAAAGAGGATCGCCAACGAGGGCTATGCAGCACTGGCCTACGACTTGTACTCCCGCCAGCCGGACGCTCCCACCGGTGCTCCCTACATGGAGATTGTTCCCTACTACAAGAAAATCACCGACGGGACAGCCCTCATGGACCTGGGCTCCACCATGGAATATTTCCGAAGCCTGAGTGTGATTGACCCCGATCGCACCGGCATTCTGGGCTTCTGCTCCGCATTTCCAACCGTGTTCGCCTGCCATGACCTGCGGCTGAGAGCTTGCATATCCTTTTACAACCAGGTGTATTACTCAGGGGAAGCCAACGCCGATACCGCAGTCTCGCCCATTGACCGGGTACCCAGCCTATGGTGTCCCTACCAGGGGCACTACGGCGACAACGATGCGGTCATACCCGTTGATGAGGTGAATCAGATGGAGAGCGCCCTCAAGAGGTACGGGAAACAATACGAGATGCACGTCTACCCCGGAGCGCCCCACGGGTTCTTCAGTGAGAATAACTACCATCAGCCTTCCGCCGAGTTGTCGTGGTCAAGGACATTAGAGTTTTTAAGGATCCATCTGGCCGGGTAGCTGCCCTATTGTCACGACACGGGCGGGCGTCTATCCGCCCAGGGGCGGGCTTGCTCGAAAGCCCTTGATGCCCCAAGCACGTTGGTCTCTTCACCTCTGCGCCCGACGATGTGAAGGCCGACTGGCAACCCTTCGGACGAGAATCCGCAGGGGATGCTGGCGGCGGTCTGCATGGTCATGTTGAAGGGGAAAGTGAAGGGGGTGTAGCCCCAGAAGGGTATTACCTGGCGGCCTCCGATTACGGGAGGGTGCTGCCCGACGGGGAAGGCGGGAATTGCCAGAGTGGGGGTCAACAGCAGGTCGTAGCTCTCGAAGAGGGTTTCCATGCGGGCCTGAAGCTGTTGCATGGAAACCATCGCCCTGGAATAATCGGCTCCCGTCATCTCCCGCCCGTGCTCAATGGTATTTCTACCGTAATCCGTCAGGTCTCCACCGTGTTCATCCAGGAGATGCCCGTAGCCGGCGTACGCCTGGATGGCGAATATGTCCCAGAACGTGGGGAAGGGGTCTTCCAAGGCGATTCCAGGCTCATCTACGGTGCATCCCAACTCCTCAAACACCCGGGCGGCCCTGGAGGTGATTTCCACTACCTCAGGGTCTACGGCGGCGTACCCAAGGTCGGGACTCCACGCTATACGCAGTCCTCCGGCTCCCCGGCCCAGCGCCGATACGAAGTCGGGTGGCTCCTGTCTCATGCAGCCGTTGTCCCGGACGTCCGGCCCTGCCAGCGCCTGCAACAGGATGGCGGCGTCCTGTACGGTACGGGCCATAGGTCCGGACTGGCCGAATGTGCTGTAGGCAGGCATCCCGACGCCACCATAGCGGGGGACTCTCCCCTGGCTCGGCTTGATTCCGTAGGTCCCGGTGAAGCCACAGGGGATGCGGATGGAGCCGCCGCCGTCGCTTCCTGTAGCGACGGTGCATAGCCCGGCCGCTACTGCCGCACCAGCGCCGCCGCTGGAGCCGCCTGGGGTGCGGTCCGTGTTCCAGGGGTTGCGGCAGGCGTCCCCCAGCCGGTTCTCGGTGGTGCCCGAGGAGCCAAACTCTGGGGTATTGGTCTTTCCCAATATGATGGCGCCGGAACTGCGTACCCTTTCCACTACTACGGAGTCCTGCTCCGGTACGTGGTCTTTGAAGACCAGACTACCCATGGTGGACCTGACGCCCTTGGTAATCTCAAGGTCCTTTATTGAGATAGGTATACCGTGAAGGGGGCCGCGGGACTCCCCTCGCAGCAATTCACGCTCGGAAGCCTGGGCCGAAGCCAGGGCCTCATCCCCGGTGACGGTCAGGTAGGCATTCAGCCTGGGATTGAGGTCTTCGATGCGACGGAGAAACATCTCCGTAATTTCGACTATTGACACCTGTCGGGAGTCAATCAGGTGTCGCAGTTCCGAGGCGGGGGTAAAGGCGAGGTCATTGCTGGGCATGGTCCCCTCCTTGACTATGATGAGCGTACCCTATCCGTGTGGCTCACATGGTAAGGCAACACGAAAGTCCAAGTCAAGAAACCAATCCCGGCGTAATAGTTCAGAGCGGGGTCTTCCGATTGTCACCCCAAGCCCCTTTACTGGTACGGGAGTAGATTGCTACACCAGCCCCAGCCGTCATTCTGGCGAAAGTCGAAGACTCGCCGAAGAGAGCCAGAACGTAGGGTTGGGGTGGATTCCGGCCTACGCCGGAATGACGGAGGTGTGGTACGGCAAAGGAGCATCTGAAGGGTAAGGCGGGACGGTCTTAGGGGGATAGAATGAGATACAAGGGCTATCTCAGGGTGCTCCAGAGGACGGGCCTGCGACGGGTGGAGGCGGTGCTGCCCTCCTCCGTATCCTTGGTGACCTCCACAGTCTGGAAGCTGGTGATGGGTTGGTCCGCCCAGAGCATGAGGACGCCCCATCCGTTCTGGTCAACTGGGAGACTGCCCACTACAACGGGCTGGCCGTCCCTTTTGAGCGATACCTGGTAACCATCGTCACCCGATGACGGCTCCAGGCCCTTGGCCATGAGGACGGCCACATCGCCCTGGTCACCTATCATCAGCACCCCTTCGGCCTCGGGGTCTCCCCTAACACCTTGGAGCGGCAACACTTGCTTATCGGGGGAAGCCATAACGTAGCTCATGGAGCGTAGTTCCAGGAGCAAATTGGCAAGCCTCTCGTCTCCCTGTGCTAGCTGGGAGGCCAACCCGGCGTTCTCATCCTGGAGGTCGTCTACCTGACGGGACATGTGGACGCTGATGCCTATGCTCGCCGCCAGTAGAAGTACCGCAAGGGATGCTGCGGCTCCCACCAGCCATCTGGCCGGGGTCCGCCCCAGGAGGACCGGCCCCAACTTTCTCTGACTCTTCCGGCGTTGGGACTCCACTGCCCTCATGGTCCTGCTCTTGAGTCCCTGGGGCAACCGGGAGCGCTCCGCACCCTGGGCAAGGGCGGCGGCCACTTGCAGGTGTTCCCGGAGGAGGGTTGAGCACCAATGACAGGTGGTCAGGTGCGCCTCCACCAGGTCCGTCTCCTGCTCACTGAGGGCGTTCAGAGCGTAGGATGGCAGTAGTTCTTCTGCTGCCTTGCAGTCCAATATTTATTCTCCCTCCGAGTATTTTCCTAACGCGACACGCAGTTTTTGCATTGCCAGGCGTATCCTGGTCTTCACCGTACCCAGGGGCTGGTCCAGCTTGCTGGCTATCTCAGACTGGGAATATCCTTCAAAATAGGCCAGGACAATCACTTCTCGCTGCCCTTCTGGCAAATCGGACAGGGCGGCCAGTATATACTCTCTGTCCAGGTTCTGCTGTGCAATATCCTCCGTGCTTATTTCGGAACTGGGATGTATGTCCAGCAACTCATGGGACACCTGGTTAGTGGACTTGGTGCTACGGATACGGGCCTTTATAACGTCTATGATTCTGTGATGGGCTATGCTCATAAACCAGGCGCGAGGAGCGCCCCGTTGAGGGTTATAGCTGGAGGCCTTGAGCCATAGGTTCAGGAATATATCCTGAGTGGCTTCCTCTGCCAGGGCTGACTCCTTTAGCATGTATCTTGCCAGGGAGAAAACTGAAGGTGCGTAACGATTATAGAAGACCTCCAACGCGTCCTTTTCCCCGTGGGCAATCAAAGTGATGAGTTGCTCATCCCGCAGGCCGTCATAGTCTAGCACCCACACCTCTCTACCTCTGAAGACACGGCCCCTATCCTCCAATATAATATACGAATAGTTTCACCATTCGGTTTTTTAATAACTGGGGATTTTGAATTCGAGAACTCCGGGTGAAGCGCCTGGATGGCGTAGATTAGGCATGGCTTCTCCATACAGTATATCCGACACTCTTTTGATGTGCATAGTACCCTCCAAAGTTTGAGGCGAGCGCAAAACTCAGCCTGCCCCATACCCCGACTCGCTTGGGGCGGGCAGATACTGGGGCCGGAATGGCGGGATGCAGGCCTGTCGGCAGACAGGCAGGAGCCTGGCAAGAATGTGTAGTTTTGTATCTCACTCAGAATTCACCGGTGACTGCTGAAGGACTTCGCTGGGTGAAGGATGATGGATGAGGAGGGTATGTTTATTCGCCTGCTGTCTTCCCGGCGATTTTTTCCTCCAGCAATGACTCGTAATCGTAGAGTACGGCTGAGGCCACGGTAGCTACCACGTCCGGCAGGTCCAACTCCCGGTGAACGCCCTGTTTGAAGGCGAGCCACCGGTACTCCATCTCCATCTGTGGCTCCACCACGCCCTCGACCTCGATTGCCTCTCCGGCTTTGAAGTTTAGCTCGCAAGCCTGTAGGACGCGGGGGTTCTTGGGGTTCCACAAAGGAATGCCGTACTTGCGGGCTATAATTGGGCGGTGACTGTAGATTGAGCAGGCGTCGTCTTCCAGCGCCGGGCAGGGGATGTATCTCTTGCCGACGGACTTGTCCAGCGCCGCGCTTACGGACTTGCCGTGCTCTTCGATGCTCTGAGCGGCATCAAATTCTGGCCCCATCAACTCTGTCAAATAGTCGTGAGCTTTCCGGCGCATACCCTCCTGGACATCGGGTGGAAGCCCTTTGACGGCCCTGGATATGTAGGCTGCCTCAATGGCACTGATGGGAAAGAGCTGGCTGCAGCAGCTACTGCATCCCTTGCGGCACTGCATCCGGTCTATGAATATGTTGCTGACACGGTTGAACTCCCGGTCCACCTCCGCCAGCAGGCCCTCGTAGAGTTGGTAAATGCTTGAGAGCATACCGCCCTTCTCCTGTATTACCGTGTGTGTATGGTGCAGGCCCATGCTAGCATGGGGGCGGTAGGGTGTCAATTTGCGCTGATTGACACCCCCATTGGGGCAGTATATATTAGGCATCAATTGAGACGGGGAGGAGACCGTCTGATCAGACGTCGAAAGGGGGAACCTCCGGTTAATACTATGGGAGTAAAGGGAATGAGGTTCGGAGCCAGGCCGTTGCGCTCG
>JAGWBG010000069.1 GCA_021296015.1 Dehalococcoidia bacterium
ACCCAGGCGGGCTCGACCGGGTACCCGTCCCGGACGACGCTGGCCGACCCCACCACCGCCGGGGAGCCGGAGCTGCTGAGGTAGAATAGCACGCCGTCGCCCGTCTTGATTTCGTCGCGCAGGAGGGTGCGTGCCTGGTAGATGCGGACCCCGTCCCACTCGGCGGTCTGGTCCGCTTCTCCGAGCAGGTGGGAGAAGGAGTAAGCCGTCGGTTCCGACTTGAATAGCCAGTACCTCTTCTCTGCCATGTATCTCCCCTCGTTAAAGGTACGTTCTTTCGGTTCTTCTCCCAGTCATTCCCATGAAGGCCCACTTCCTCCCCTCTTGTGGGGGAGGATTGAGGTGGGGGGTATCACCCCCATCCTAACCTTCCCCATTTGATGGGGGAAGGGACAACTTGGGCCGGTGACGCCCTTTTCATCCCCCCTATGAGACCTTTGCTGTGACGACGACCGGGCAATCGCCTGCCCGCCTGCCCGTCCTGCGGACGCAGGTGGGCGCTGAAAGAGGTGTTGATGTTCTCGTGGAACCCTAAGCACCCTCAGACGCCCGGCTGTTCAGCTCCGTCTGGGTAATGAACCAGGCAGCGGGCGAGAAGACCAGCCACAGGATGAAAAGGATCCATGTGTTGACTTTGGGAATTATATATCAAATTACACGACTAAACTTATGAATTGATTGGAGGAATGGCATGTTCTTAAAGTATTAACCGGTGTGCTATCACTGACTCCGTGTCCGCCGTCGGTAATGGGTATTCTTGACACTCTATATCGCTGTGATATAGCATGTCAACACCACTCGGCATAGTGTAGAGGGAAGTAGGTAACATGGCAACATGCTGCGTCAGCAAGAGCAAGTTGGCGGAGGTCTGTAGCATTCTAAAGCCAAATGAAGGAGAGGAAAGATAGATGTCCACAACCAACAGGAAGAGTACCGAAGAGCGAAGAGAAGCCCTTGCACGGCAAGTGGCCAGCCTCATTAGTCAGGGAAGGCGAGTGGAAACCCAAAGCGATTTTCAGGCCGTGCTTATCCAGGGCCACCGAGTGAATCACTTACTGCATCTGATACTTACTCTTTTAACGCTGGTTTGGGGGCTTGTCTGGCTTGCATTGGTCATATTCGGTGGAGAAAAGCGAGAGCTGGTGCAAGTGGACGAGTGGGGTAATCCTACAGTCGCCAGACTTTAATAGGGAGACCTATGATCGCGAAAATGGAGCTTCATCGACGACTAAGTAGAATAACCCAGCAGGCCGCCTGGTCAAGAACACCATGCCTGAGCCGATACCAAACACGACAGTTAAATTAAGCGTAAATTCCCCATCAATAAGACCTGCACCACCATGTTACGCCGCTTGATCATTGTCTCCTCCTTCCGAATCTTCCAGCAGCATGGCAACTTCTTATCTACTACTACGTTCAGCCAACAGGCCCAGCACCCGTTCAATGAAGGCCCGCACGATTGGGCGGCCTAATTCCATTTCGTAGTACTCCATGGAGCCGTTGTAAAAGTTCATGTGAAAGCTGCGGGCAGCCCACACCCCGGCCTGCAAGTTCGCGTCATTAAGCTCATCGTCCAGTCGCTGGCCCGCAGTTATGGTTTCCCTGTGGGTCCCGTAGTCCCAACCCCTGTCCTGGGATATGGCCGTCATAGCGTGGGAGAAGGCTCCCCACAGCTTTTCCGAGCTTTGCAGGAACTCGCGGGCCGTTTGAGCGTGCTCCCGGATGCCCATAGTAGTCATGTCATCTTCCTTGGCTGGCGGCTAGTGAATAGTTACCGCTGACCACCAGCCCACTGACTCCCGCCTACTCCTCCAGGGTTGTGATGTCCCCCGGGTCCAGGCCCAACTCCTGGGCTTTCAGGAGGCGGCGCATTATCTTGCCCGACCGGGTCTTGGGCAAGGTCGGGACAAAGTCTATCTCGGAGGGGATGGCGATTGGGCCCAGCTCATGGCGCACGTGGGCCTGGAGGGTGGATACCATCTCCTGGGAGGGGTCGTTGCCCATCCGCAGCGTTACGAAAGCCTTGATGGACTCGCCTCGAATGGGGTCGGGCTTACCGATAACCGCCGCCTCGGCCACGGTGGAGTGAGATACCAGCGCGCTCTCCACCTCCGCAGTGCCAATGCGGTGTCCGGCCACGTTTAGCACGTCGTCGGCCCGGCCCACCACCATGATGTAGCCGTCCTCGTCCTTTAGCGCCACGTCGCCGGTGAAATAGCATTCGGGGATGCGGGTCCAGTCCTGGGCGTACCGCTCCGGGTTGCCGTATACCGTGCGGAATAGATGGGGGAAGGGGCGCTTGAGCACCAGCAGGCCGCCCTTGTTGGGCTCGGTGATGGGCTGGCCCTCCCGGTCAACTATGTCGGCTATCACTCCGGGCATGGGTTTGCCCACCTTGCCCGGCTTGGTGGGCATGATGGGCAGGGTAGCCAGACAAGGGCCTCCCGTCTCCGTCTGCCACCAGTTATCGGTCATGTATCCCCATTCGCCCGAGCCGCACAGGTGCTCATAGGCCCACCGCCATGCCTCGGGGTTCAGGGGTTCTCCGGCGCAGGTCAGAAGGCGCAGGCTCCTCAGGTCCCGGCCCTGGATATAGGATTCTCCGTAGCGCATGAGCATACGCACTGCCGTAGGAGCCGTGAATATGACGCTGACCCCGTACTTCTCGATAATCTCGTAGGCTGCTCCCGGGCTGGGGTAGTCAGGAGCACCCTCCCTGAACACGGTGGTTGAGCCGGCTATCAGGGGCGCGTAGACGATGTAGCTGTGCCCCACAACCCACCCGATGTCGGAGGTACACCAGAACACGTCCTCGTCTTTAATATCCCAGAAGGTCTTGAAATGGTAGTAGGTTCCCACCATGTACCCGCCGTGGACGTGGAGCACCCCTTTGGGTCTTCCGGTGGTGCCGCTGGTGTAGAGGATATACAGAGGGTCTTCGGAGTCCATCTCCTCCGGGTCGCAGTGGGGGCTTCCGGACTCCAGAAGCTCGTCGAAGTCCACCTCTTTGTCGCTGCTCTTGCTGCCGTCGGTGGCCTCACGGTGCCATACCACTACCTTCTCAACTACGTCAAGGCCATTGACGGCCTCATCGGTTATACCCTTCAAGTCCACCTTGCGGCCCCGGCGATAGCCGGCGTCCGCCGTAATAATCACCCTGGCGTTGGCGTCCAGGATTCGGTCCCTGAGTGCCCCGACGCTGAAACCGGCGTACACCACGCTGTGGATGGCCCCGATGCGGGCACAGGCCAGCATGGCGATGGCCCCTTCTGGGGTGAGAGGCATATAGATGACTACCCGGTCCCCTTTCTTTACTCCCAGGGATTTCAGGCCGTTGGCAAAGCGGTTCACCATCTGGGCCAGCCGCCCATAGGTGAATATGCGCTCGGTGCCGTCCTCTCCCAGCCAGATGAAGGCTGCCTTGTTCTTCCGCGGAGAATTGACGTGGCGGTCAAGACAGTTTGCCGTAATGTTGCATTTGCCACCCAGAAACCAGCGAAATGTGGGATAGTCCCACTGGAAGACCTGGTCCCAGGGTCGTGACCACTCCAACTCCGAGGCGACCTAGGCCCAGAACCCCTCCGGGTCCTTAATGGAACGTTGGTACTCCTGTTCGTAGTCCTTGAGATTGGCGTTGGAGACCAGAAAGGGAGGCGGGGGTACTACGTCGGTCTCTTTCAGCAGGTGATCAAGCTGCTCTTGCTGCGTCATCGTGCCCTTCCTTTTTTGGGATTCCGGCGAAGGCCGGAATCCATATCTGGAGGATGTGGTTGTACTATCGGTCGCTTGACGAGTCTACCTGCCCCAACCCTTCAAGAGCCAGCCCGTACCCCAACATGTCGTGCATCAGGCTCTTCAGGTGCTGGGTAAGGGCAACACGTGTATATCGTATCACCAGCGGGGGCTGCTGGGCTATTTGCTCGGCCAGTTCCCATGCGCGGGGCAGCAGATTGTCTCTGGGCATCACCTCGTTGACCAGCCCCATACTCTGGGCCTCGTGTGCCGAGATGGTCTGGCCGGTCAGAAGGAAGTACCTGCCCCAGTTCATGCCCATCAGCAATGGGTAGATAATGTGCAACCCGTCTCCCGGGACAACTCCCCTGGGGAAATGCCCCGAGTCCTGGAAGGCGGCCTCCTCGGCGGCCAGGACGATGTCGCAGAGCAGGGGTATGAAGGAGAGGCGCAACGCCGGGCCGTTGATGGCGCTAATTACAGGCACCTCTATGTTCAACAGGTTCATTATGAGGTGCTTGCCTTCCCAGTAGGTAGCGTCCCACTGGCGGGCGGTTACCAGGGGCCCCTCTCCCCGCGCCCTTGGCGTGGCGCGGGGGCCGGAGAACTCCTCGCCGGCCCCCGTCATAATCACTACCTTGTTGTCCGGGTCGCTGCCTATGTCATAGAAGGCTTGGGGAAGATCCCGGTGTCAAGGCCCACTGCCCACCTGCATGGTCCCGCCGTTGGGATGGAGGGTAATCTGGATGATGCCATCCCTCCGCTCCATACGAACGGTCTCGTATTTGTTGGCGTACTCATCGAATTTTGCCAAGGTCCCACCTCCCGGCGAATTCCGTTTCGCACAAACTCTCGCCCTTCCCCCTTCCCTTCCCCCCGTGTGGGCTAATAGGGGTATGTAAATTATCAGACAACCAAAACAGGACAGCTTTTTAACCCAACAAGCCGCTCACCATCTCATTCCGAGGAGCAGGGCGACGAGGAATCTGAAATTCACGCCTTAATGCACACCGTTATGGAAAGCCACGTCTTTAGATTCCTCACTCCGCTTCGCTCCGTTCGGAATGACAACTGGAAACATTTCCTGTTCTACATACCCCTGTTAGCCCCGTGTGGTAGATGGTCGTCCGGTAGGCTGGGATGGGGGGATAGCGTTGGACTAGGCCCCAACGTCACCCAGGAACTTGAGGACCTTTTCTATGTACTTTTCCGGCTCCTCTGTGGGACGCCGTACCTCGCCCCACTGGCAGCCCGGGACTAGGCGATGTACGGTCTCCGCCTTGGCACGGGGATGTATGTCGTCGTTTCCAGGCATAACGAGGGCAGGTGTCCGAACTCCCCTGAGCAACTCTTCTGTAGTTCCGAGGGTCACGTAGTTGCCGTCGAATAGGGAGTCTACCGTGTCCCTCATCGCCTGTACGAAGTCCTCTACCGTGATTGACTCGAAAGCCTTTCTGAACTCGGCGTCTGTCTGTATCGCGTCCGGGATGAAATGGGCGTATCGGTTGGTGGGGTCGGGTCCTTCGGCCACCGCCTGCATACCCTTGCTGAGGGCCAAGTCGGCGGCGCTGAGCAGCTGCGCCCCAAGCATTACGTCACAGGCCACGCCGCCGGCGACGGTGCCGGGCAATATCGCGCTGACCCGGTCGGGGTATCGGTAGGCGCAGTTGAGGGAGATGGCTGCGCCGAAGGAGTTGCCGCCCAGGGTGGCCTTCTCTATGCCAAGGGCGTCCATCAGGCCGATTACGTCAAGACAGCACAGGTCCCAACTCTGCACCACCATCGGGCTCTTTGACAGGCCGCCGAATCTGCGGTCATAAGTCACGACCCTGTGGTTCTTTGCCAGGTCTCCCACTATCCCGCTGAAGTATCCGTGAACGCCCTTCAGGCCACCGGCCGTAAGGACTATGGCAGGCCCGCTGCCGGCCTCTTCGTAATAGATCTCCGCACCGTTCACTTGAGCTGTGGGCATTGTTCCACCTCCTTTAGTTAGTAGAGCACGGTTGGTCCCTCAAGGGAGGGGCCTAACCGGTATGTGACCATAGTGATTATAGCGGTCAAAAGGAAGGAAGGGAACCCTCGAAAACAGGGTTCCCTTCTCAATGGCTACAGCTTGTCCCCTATCGTGAGGGCGTTTCTGGAGACCTTCTTCCCCGGCGGAAGCGGATTAGAATGAGGGGGCGCCATCGCATCACCCTCACCTCAATCCTATCCCGTCAAGGGAGAGGAGGCTCTATAGCAACGCCATTACGAACACCCTCTTAGGATGAATTGCGCTTCCTAGCGACGTTCCACAGCGCCGCCCCAAGGAATAATAGCGCAGGGACGATATACGCGATAGTAAAGAACATGAAATAGGAAGCGCCAATGAAGATGCCAACCATGACCAGCACGGCTGCCTTGTATTTCCCGTTGTTCTGGTCGCTCCAGATGATAACTATTCCGGTAGCAATGCCTCCAATGGTCGCTGCCACATACATGAAGCCCGTGACCGCTGCTTGCGAGACTTCTTCCAGAGAGCGGAAGACATGGCTGAGGTAGAGAATACTGATAACTATATGTGCCCATATAGCTACCCATGCAGCAGTGGATGGACTCATTCCCCACATCCTTTAGATGGGTGAATGGTAGACCTAGTCTATCCCAGCGCGTGCTGGGAAGGGGACCAGAACAGCCTAACTGGGAGCGACAATCTCCTGTTCAAAGTTGTGGAGCAGGTTGGTAATTTCATCAAGAAACCCTTGAGGCCCCATGCTCATAATCTCGTCATAGTGTCCCAGATGCAATCTTCGCCCACGCTCGGCGTAAACAAATTCATCTAAGAGATAACCTGGGAGAATGCCAATCGCAACATTACGATCCCACCACTGATCCTCAGTTAGCGCCCGCGATATAAACCCACCTCCATGAACAACAGCATTCCGCTTCTCTTCGGTGTCTTTCTTCAGCGCGTTGGCCTCTTTGTGGTAGCGCTTTTTGAGTTGATTAGCAGTCCCTTTAGGTGCTCCGTAGATTTTGGAGGCCAAACTAATGACCGTTTTTGTGTGTTCAATGACCGCGTCCTGGTAGAACACCCATGTATAAAAACTGTACACGAATACCCTGCCTGCTTCAATGGCGCTCATACTCTTGGATGCTTCTGACGTCATATTCCTGACGACGGTTTGATAGTTACGAATTATCACTGTTAACTCGAAACACTCCTCCAACAATTCGTGCCACTCCTTGGGCAGCCGTTTCATTGGAGGCAAATCAACTTTGTCGAGCATATCTTGAGGCACATGTAATTCTATGCTTTGTACACCTTTCACAGTTTACACCCGGTCCACAAAAT